>DASPNB010000494.1:0-3940 GCA_035626755.1 Flavipsychrobacter sp. | reverse complement strand
TTACATTAATTAGCTCCGCTTTATGAAACAACTATGCCTTATTATAATTTGCATACTTGCTGTGTCGGCATCTCACGCCCAGTCCAACCGCATACCCTGGCGCGAAGGAGCCAAACTGAATTGGACCGATTTTACGGGTCCGCCTGACCATAGTTCGGAACACGATGCTACTACCCGGTATAGCTTTGACTATAACTACAAATGGGACGGCAGCGGCGCAATAACAGTAAATATCTCCCTGTATTTTGATAAAAACATCTCGTGGAAAAAAGCCGGAGAAGGCTTAACGCCGGAATTGCTGAAACATGAACAAATACATTTTGACATAGCCGAGCTATATGCGCGGAAAATGAGGAAGACGTTTGCTGAGTATACCGCTACCCACAAAAGCGGGCCCAATACCAAAAACGAAATAGCTAAACTGTTCAGCGATATGTCAGCAGAGACGCAAAAGTTCCAGGATATTTACGACAGCGAGACCAACCATAGCGAAATAGCAGAGAAGCAGCTGGAATGGAACAAAAAAGTCTCCCTAATGCTGTCAGAGCTTTCACAATACAAATCTAACTAGTATAAATCTGACGTTATCAGCTTCAAGAACTCTGAGCGTGTCTCGTTCGCATTGAACTGGCCACTGAAAGCCGAAGTTGTTGTTACGCTGTTTTGCTTCGAGACACCGCGCATCATCATACACAGGTGCTTGGCTTCTATTACCACGGCTACGCCCAAAGGATTAAGTGTTTCCTGTATAGCATCGAGTATCTGGTGGGTCATACGCTCCTGCACCTGGAGACGGCGGGCGTAGCAGTCAACCACGCGAGCCAGTTTGCTAAGGCCGGTAATGCAGCCGTTAGGTATGTAAGCGATATGGGCTTTCCCAAAGAAGGGTAGCATATGGTGCTCGCAAAGGGAATAGAGCTCTATATCTTTTACTATTACCATTTCGCTATAGGACTCATGAAACTTTGCAGCGTTCAGGATAGCCTGGGCATCCATGTGATAGCCGGCAGTAATGTATTGCATAGCCTTTGCTATCCTTTCAGGAGTTTTTTGCAAACCTTCCCGGTTAGGATCTTCGCCTACTGCTTCAATAATGCCCTTATAGTGGGCCATCATAGCATTGGTTGCTTCCTCGCTGTAAAATTCTTCCTTGCTGTATGCCATATGTTTCCGTGTGTGTAGTGATATTATTAACCGAAGTACTCCACATATATGTTAGGTGTTTCCTGCAGCTTTATTTTATGCAGCTGTACACCGTTCTTCTCTATATGCGGCTTTAATTCGTTCCAGATGCCCATGGCAAAGTTCTCCGCGCTGGTGAACTTCCCTCTCATAAAGTCAACATCCAGGTTCAGATTCCTATGGTCTACCCTCTCCACTATAATGTCCTTTATCAAATCGCTGAGCGTCTTCGCATTGAAAATAAAGCCGGTCTCAGGATTTGGATCTCCTTTTATGGTTACATGCAACTCATAGTTGTGCCCATGCCAGTTGGCATTAGCACATTTTCCAAACACTTCCAGATTTTGGGCGTCGCTCCAGTTCTCGTTAATAAGCTTGTGCGCTGCGTTAAAATGCTCCACCCTTGTCAAATAAACCATTTTCTTAAATTATCGTGCAAAATTAGGCTTACAATATGGTTTAACAAAAATGTACTTACTTGCAGACATGAAGCTGTTGCTGGTAGCCGCCACAGAAGCCGAGATAGCTCCCCTGCTCAGCCATCTCCGGAACCACGGGGAAGCCCTGTCGGTCAACACTTTCCGTAAGGGGCAACATGAGTTACACTTGTGTATAACAGGAGTGGGCATGATGGCCACCGCTTATAATCTGATAAAGAAAATAGATAGGCAGGGCTTCGATTTTGCATTGCAAGCGGGTGTTGCCGGTAGCTTTTCACAGAATATTGCGCCCGGTGAGCTGGTTCTTGTACAGAGTGAGCAGTATGGCGACCTGGGAGCAGAGGACCACTATAATTTTTTAGACATCTTCGACCTTGGCCTTCTCGACGCAGATGAAGCGCCTTTTACCAATAAAGAACTGCATGCATCGGAAAGTGATTTGCTTAGCAAAGTCACACTTAAACGTGTGAAAGGAATGACCGTGAATACCGGCAGCGGAAGCGCCTTTACGATAAAGGCGAGACAGGAGCAATTCAATAGCGAGATAGAAAGCATGGAAGGGCTAGCGTTCCATTATGTATGCCTGAAAGAAAACATAGCCTTTGCGCAGGTTCGCAGCATATCGAACTACGTAACGCCCCGCGACCGCGAAAGCTGGAAAATGAAAGAGGCCATTATCAACCTGAATGAATGGCTGATCAATTTTATTGAAAACCTGCCTGCATAGCAAGACCTATCTTTGACGCAATGAAACTGACACTCGGATTTAGCCCCTGCCCCAATGACACCTTCATCTTTGATGCAATGGTGAACGGGAAGATAAATACTCAGGGACTGGAATTTGAGTACGTGATGGAAGACGTGGAGACACTGAACAACTGGGCAGAACAAGAAAAACTGGACATTACCAAACTTAGCTACAATAGTTTTCTGAAGACAGTGGACGTATACTCACTGTTGCACAGCGGTAGTGCCCTGGGGAAGGGGGTGGGGCCACTACTGATAGCCAAAGAAGCGCTCAACCTCGAAAATATCGCGGACTTCAGAATTGCCATACCCGGCTTGCATACAACAGCGAATCTGCTTTTGACATTAGCCGCTCCGGAAGCGAAAAATAAAACTGAACTTATTTTTAGCCGCATAGAAGATGCCGTGATCAGCGGGGAATTTGATGCGGGACTTATTATACATGAGAGCCGCTTTACCTATACAGCCAAAGGCCTCGTTAAACTCATAGATCTTGGCGACTGGTGGGAAAGCGAGACAGGATCTGCTATACCACTGGGTGGCATTGTTGCCCGCAGAAGTTTTGACAGAAAACTATGTGCGACCATTGACAACGTAATCAAAACCAGCCTTCAATATTCGTGGCAACATTATCCCGAGCTATCATCCTTTGTAAAGGAAAATGCGCAGGAGATGGAAGAGAACGTAATGCGCCGACATATAGACCTGTACGTAAACGAATACAGCACCGACCTGGGCGAAACAGGAAGAAAGGCTATCCATACGCTGTTTGTCAAAGCGAAAAAAGCCGGATTGCTTGATGCAACCCGGCTTCCCGAAAATATTTTTTACTGATCACTCTGCCAGTTCGTAAAGCGAAGGAATATTTCGCCCCAGGCCATCGTAATCTAAACCATAACCGATCACAAACTTATCAGGTATAGCAAAACCTACATAGTCAGTAGTTATATCGTACACTAATGCTCCAGGTTTTGTAAGAAAGGCTGCGATCCTTAAAGATGCGGGCTTTCGCTGCAGTATCTCGGGCAAAAAAGCGCTGAGTGTTCTACCCGTATCAACAATGTCTTCCAGGATTATAATGTGCCTGTCGTTAATGTTCTCATCCATGCCTATGGCGGTGATAACATTGCCTGTGGAACTGGTACCCATGTAAGAGGCCAGTTTGATAAAGGATATTTCAGCTTCAATAGTAAGGCAGCGAAAAAGATCTGAGGCAAATACAAAGGAGCCATTCAGGATAGCTATGAACAAAGGATTGTTGCCGCTGTAGTCGCGGTCTATTTCCCTGCCCAGTTCTGCTACACGTGTTTTTATGCTCTGCTCATCTATGAACGGCCTGAACTCTCTTCCATGTACACAGATCAGGGACATCAGCCTATTGCTTTACTATCAGCTTCTGCCCCGGCGTTACCTCTGCCCAGTCCATATTGTTCCATTCCATAAGCTGACGCATGGTCAGCTTATTCTTCTTGGCTATGCCTGCGGCGGTATCACCCTTCTTCACCGTGTAGTACCTGCCATCCTCAGCAGCTTTTACTGAAGCAAGCCTCTTCTGTTCCTCCTGCTTTTTC
>DASPNB010000493.1:0-11253 GCA_035626755.1 Flavipsychrobacter sp. | reverse complement strand
CATTCAACAGGAGAACCGCCGGACCCTATGTCGGAAGCCACATTCAATGATTCGCGTCTACAATGGGAATTGGTGGAGAATGAGCCGCACAAAAACATGCTACGATATTACAAAGAGCTGATCGCATTAAGAAAATCATTTCCGGCCTTGTATGAACTTGATAGGAAGCAATTGTACTGTGAAGAAGATGTAGATGCCCAAACTATTTTGCTCCGTCGGTCTTTTGCCGATCAGCATCTTATCTGCCTTATGAATTTCTCGGACCAATCAAGGGCCATGCTGACACTCGCTTATGAAGAAGGTTGGAAGAAAGTATTTGATTCAGCTGATGCCCGGTGGGGTGGAATGTCTCAAGCTCCGCTGGCAGTTGAGCCTGGTATGGAGGTGACCGTTCAACCAGAGTCTATTCTGATCTATAAAAACTAAGCATGTATATCGCTACGGCCACATATCGCATCCAATTCAGTAAGGAATTCACATTTCGGCGGTTCGGGGAAATAATACCGTATCTCAGCGACCTGGGCGTAAGTGCCATTTATGCCTCACCTGTGTTCAAAGCAGTTCCAGGCAGTACTCATGGATATGACGGACTAGACCCGAACACGATCAACCCGGAAATTGGGACTTTAGAAGAGTTAGAGGCGATCAGTAAACGGTTGAAAGAATTGGGTATTGGCTGGCTGCAGGATATTGTTCCTAACCATATGGCATTTCATTCAGCTAACGCCTGGTTAATGGATGTGTTAAAAAAAGGACAAGACTCAGAGTACGCTGGATTTTTTGATATTTCGACTAATGGTGAGAAAATAATGGTGCCCTTTCTCAGCGCTTCGCTGGAGCAGGCTATTGAGAAGGGGGAAATTCAGGTCAGCAGTGTGGAGGGGAAAAGTGTGGTAAAATATTTTGAAAGCAATTTTCCTTTGAATGTTTCTCTGTCTCCTCCTGAGACTGAAAAGGTCAACAGCGATAGGGCTGTACTTAAAGGGCTATTGGACAATCAATACTATAGGCTTTGCCACTGGCAGGAAACGGATAAGCGAATCAACTACCGACGTTTCTTCACGATCAATGGGCTTATTTGTGTCAATATTCAGAATAGAGAGGTGTTTGATGCTTATCACCGCCTCGTAAGAGAATGTATAGACAAAGAAATTTTCCAAAGCCTGCGTATCGACCACATCGACGGTCTTTATAATCCCGGTAATTATGTTGAAAATCTCCGCAATCTGGCCGGAGACGATAAATACATTGTGGCAGAGAAAATACTGGAACGGAACGAACTCTTCCCTGATGAATGGCCGATCCAGGGCAACACAGGTTATGATTTCCTGAGGATGGTAAATAATCTTTTTACACTCAAGACGTCAGAAAAAGCTTTCACGGCTTTTTACGAGGAGTTTACCGGGCAAGCAAATGCGGTAGATTCTGAGCATCGTGATAAAAAAGCCAATATTCTTTATGAGTACATGGGTGGTGAGCTAGATAATTTATACCAGCTATTTATTTCGTCTGGTTTCGTTTCAATGGAGAAGATAAGTAAGGTAGGGGAAGACAACATGAGACAGGCCATTGCAGAGTTTTTGATACAATTTCCGGTATACCGGTACTATACGAACCAGATGCCTTTGGCTAATACTGAGAAAGAAAATATAAAAGCATTACTCCGCCGGATTGAAGATCAAACTCCACCGCTGGCCGCAGCCGTCACACTACTAAAGGACGCAATTCTCGTAAAGCCGGGCCAGGGCGATACAGAATACGACGAGATGACCTTGCATTTCTTTCGCCGCTTAATGCAGTTCTCAGGCCCTCTGATGGCAAAAGGCGTTGAGGACACGCTGATGTATACCTATAACCGTTACATAGTTCACAATGAAGTCGGAGATTCGCCGGAAGCCTTTGGTAGTTCAATTGAGGAGTTTCATGAATTAATGAAAGACCGGCTGGAGAGTCTGCCTTTTTCAATGAATGCCACGGCTACCCATGATACGAAGCGAGGCGAGGATAGTCGTGCAAGGCTTAACGTACTCTCGGATATACCCTCTGAATGGTTCAGGGCAGTAAAAGAATGGCGGCGCCTCAATAAGAAGTTTAAAACGAACAACGCACCCGATAATAACGATGAGTATTTTATCTATCAGTCTTTGCTTGGCGCTTTTCCTATGCCGGGAAAGTTGGATGATGATATTTTACCACGCCTGAAGGCATACTTGCAAAAGGCTATGCGGGAAGCTAAGCGACACTCCAACTGGGCGCTTCCTAATGAAATATATGAAACTGCAGCGCTGAATTTTGTCGACAACTTACTCAATGAAAACCATGCTTTTCTTGACCGTTTCAAAGCATTCCACCGCACGGTAGTCGATCATGGCATTACTAACTCTTTATCTCAGTTGGCATTAAAATTCACTTGTCCAGGCATCCCTGATATATATCAGGGCACAGAACTCTGGGACCTCAGCTTCGTTGATCCGGATAATCGGCGACCTGTTGATTTCGGGAAGCGAGACAGTATACTTAAAGAGCTCGCAGAGACTACTTTTGCCGAACTTTGGAGCGATAGGCATTCCGGAAGCATCAAGCTATGGTTAACCAATTCGCTTGCGACAGAGCGTAAAGTGCATCCGCATTTATTTTCACATGGCCGTTATCTGCCCCTGGAGATGAAGGGAAAGTACAAAGAGAATGTTTTGGCTTTTGCCAGGGTGTATGACGGTCAATGGCTCATAGTTGCCATACCGCTTCACACGGCGGCGCTTGGTAAAAAACAGTCTTGTACTTTTTTCAATATTAATTGGAAAAATACGCGGGTAATACTTCCCGGTCATGCACCATCGCAATGGCAACGCCGCTTTGCAGATCAACTGAAACGATATGAAAAAGAGATTGTGGTTTCAGAGTTATTTAAGGATAGCACCGTCATTCTGCTCAAGTCTGCCAATAGAAATCCGGAGCGCAACGCAGGCGTTCTATTACCCATAAGTGCATTGCCCTCTTCATTCGGAGTAGGCGACATTGGCCCTGAGGCTTATTCTTTTGCAGATTTTCTTCATAAAAGTTGTCAGCGCTATTGGCAAATTCTTCCGATAAATCCCACTGATGCTAGTCACGGGCATTCTCCCTACAGTTCAATTTCTGCAATGGCGGGCAATACTTTACTCTTAAGCCCCGATCTCCTTATTGAGGCTGGCCTGCTTACGGATACGGAGGTTGATGATGTACGCCTGCCTGGAGATGATAAAGCAGATTACGACAAGGCTGAGTATAACAAAGCACTATTATTTGATATCGCTTTCAGACGATATAAGAGCGAACGCTTTCCTGCTTTGCAACGGGAATTTGCCGCATTTTGTAAAACCGAGGATTACTGGTTGCATGACTACGCGCTTTTTGTTGTGCTGAAGAAGTTTCACGGCAATAAGCCGTGGTTTGAATGGCCCGATGAATATAAGAACAGAGAAAAAAAGGCGCTTGATGACTTTGCTACAGATCAGCAAGATGAAATAGAAAAAGCAAAATTGCTGCAACTATTATTTTTCCTGCAATGGAGCGAATTAAAGCTCTACTGCAATACCCTCGGCATCAAACTCTTTGGCGATATTCCGTTTTATATCAGCTACGACTCGGCTGACGTTTGGGCGAACCCGGAGATATTCTGCCTGGATAAGGACGGACATATGACGGGAATTGCAGGCGTGCCTCCGGACTACTTCAGCGAAGACGGCCAACTCTGGGGGATGCCCACATACAATTGGCAAAAACTGGAGGAAACAAATTATGATTGGTGGATGAAAAGATTGAAAAAGAACTTGCAACTTTTCGATCTGCTGAGACTCGATCATTTCAGGGCGTTCGCGGAGTATTGGCAGGTTCCCGCAGGAGAAATGACAGCGAAGAATGGCCAATGGTTGCCGGGGCCTAGTGCTCACTTTTTTGATGTTGTAAAAAAGGAGGTCGGTGATCTGCCCTTTATTGCAGAAGACCTGGGAGACAATATGGAAAAGGTCTACGCTCTCCGCGATAAGATAGGCCTCCCTGGAATGAAGGTTTTACAATTCGCTTTTGGAGAACATATGCCCAGGTCGGTAGATATTCCGCACAACTATACTACCAATTGTATTGCCTACACGGGTACGCACGACAACAATACAACTGTTGGCTGGTACGACCAGGAAACAAGTAAGGCAGATCATAAGAGAATGGAACAATACCTTGGCAGCGAAGTCAGGATCCGTAACATTCACAAAGTGCTGGCTCGTATGGCATATTCATCCGTGGCCAAAACGGCCATATTGCCGATGCAGGACTTGTTGGGACTTGGCAAAAACCACAGAACTAATACACCGGGATCTGACAAGGGGAATTGGTTATGGCGATTACTCCCTGGGCAACTAAATGATGAACTAGAACAGCAGCTGCGGAAATGGACGAAGCTCTATGGTCGTGCCTGGTGAGGACGAAGGAATTTTAGCACAGTCACGCCAAGGGGCGGCAATGTGAGTGAAAGAGAATGTGTTCTGCCATGTTTCGGTATGGGCGTGGTTTCCAGCTCTGGATAATTCAGGCAGTTACTCCCGTTATATTTATGATCATCAGAATTGAACAGTTCTGTGTAGTAGCCCCGCTTCGGAACGCCAATACGGTAATTGTGCCGGCACATTGGCGTAAAATTACCAACGAAAATCAATATCTCATCTTCATTTCTTCCTTTTCTTAGCCAGGCGAGTACGCTGTTCATGCTATCCTGATGGTCCACCCATTCAAATCCTTCGTAGGAGAAGTTATATTCATAAAGTGCTGGCTCATGCCGGTAGAGTTCGTTCAGGTCTTTCAATAGCTTTTGTATGCCTTCGTTGCTTCCTTTGTTTTCATGCCAGTCGAGACTATAGTCGTGCCGCCACTCATGATCCTGTGCAAACTCCCCGCCCATGAAGATCATTTTTGCGCCCGGATGCCCGAACATATAGGCATACAACAGGCGCAGGTTGGCAAATCGCTGCCATGCATCACCCGGCATTTTGTTGATCATTGACCGCTTGCCATATACAACCTCATCGTGAGACAACGGCAGCATGAACTTTTCTGAAAAAGCATAGTGAATACTAAAAGAGAGCAGTCCCTGGTGGTAACTTCGGTGAATAGGATCTTTCTGAAAATAGCTGAGTGTATCATGCATCCAGCCCATCATCCATTTCATATCAAACCCCAGGCCTCCGGCATCTGTAGCCTGCGTTACCTTTGGGAATGCAGTTGATTCCTCGGCAACAGTAAAGACATCCGGGTGATGAGAATGAACAGCATCGTTGAATTCCTTAATGAAGTGAATAGCTTCAAGATTTTCACGGCCACCAAACTCATTAGGTTCCCATTCACCATGATTGCGCGAGTAGTCAAGATATAGCATCGATGCTACTGCGTCCACCCGCAGCCCGTCTACGTGGTATTTGTCCAGCCAATACAGGGCATTGGAGACCAGAAAGGACCGCACCTCATTGCGACCATAATTAAAAATAAAACTCTTCCAGTCCTGGTGAAATCCTTTTCTTGGGTCTGCATGTTCATAGAGATGGGTACCGTCAAAGTACCCTAAGCCATGTTCATCGGTGGGATAGTGGGAGGGTACCCAGTCGAGTATTACACCTATTCCAGCATTGTGCAGTTGGTCTACCAGGTACATAAAGTCTTCGGGTGTGCCATATCTGGCGGTGGGGGCAAAGTATCCTGTTATCTGGTAGCCCCAGGAGCCATAAAATGGATGTTCCATCACAGGCATGAATTCTACATGGCTGAAGCCCATGTAGGCGCAATAAGCAGGTAGCTCTTCGGCGAGCTCACGATAACTCAGGAAGCGTCCGTTCTCCTCCTGCTTCTTTCTCCAGGAACCGAGGTGTAATTCGTATACTGAGATGGGCCTGGTAAGTGCATGGTGTTCCGCTCTCTGCCGTAGCCATTCTTCATCTTTCCATTCATAGCTTGCAGACCATGTTACAGAAGCGGTAGCGGGCGGTGTTTCCCAATGGGTGGCATATGGGTCCCCTTTTTCAACTTTGTATCCATCTTTGCCTTCTATATAATATTTGTAATACTCACCTTTTCCAAGGCCGGGAACGAATAGCTCCCATATTCCGGAATGGTCCCAGCGGGGCAGCATTATATTGACCTGCCTTTTCCAACTATTAAAGTTACCTACCAGCGATACCGAGGTGGCGTTAGGCGCCCACACAGCAAAGTAGATGCCTTTTGTCCCATTGTGCTCTACGAGGTGGTTGCCAAATTTATTGTAAAGATGAAAGTGTTTGCCTGCCTTAAAGAGCAATATATCATAGCCGGTAAACAATGAGAAATGCCAGCTGCCGCTTTCCGGTGCTGCAGCAAGTGTGTCCTCATCAGTCTTCCTTTGTTTTCCTGCCATATTACCATAATTTCTTCACTTCAGGTCTTGCTTTATCCATTATCGCCCTGATACCACGTAGTGGTATCAGTATCCAGTCCGGCCGATTGTTCAGTTCATAGTTCAGTTCATAAATTGCTTTTTCCAATAGATATGTCTGTAGCATCGTGTCCAGATCCTCATGCTCGTCCGGTAAGAAGCTGCTTCCTTTGGCAGTCTCCAGGTATGCCTGCATAAAGAAACCGCCAACGTAGTGAGACCACTGCTCTGCAAAGGGCAGTAATTTCGGTATATCCTCTTTTCTTACGCGCTCGTTCAGAAATAATCCTCCATATGCCGCATAATGGAAAGAACGAAGCATACCGGCTACGTCGCGCAGGGGTGAACGCTTCAGTCTTCGCTCGCTATAGCTGCGGGCAGGTTCACCCTCAAAGTCAAGGATGATGAAGTCTTTGCCGGTGAATAGCACCTGTCCCAGGTGATAATCTCCGTGTATTCGTATTTTAACGGCGTTGATTTTTCTTCTATAAATTTTTTTGAACTCTTGTAGTATTTCATCCTTCATGTCCAGTACTTGTTCGACTTCAGCACGTAGTTCCTCAGGTATTTTTCTGAGGTTCCGGCTTTGATTTTGAAAAGTACTGCGTACTAAAGTCTGAAAGGAAGAAAAAAGCGAGCGCTGATAATGCAAAGAGAATTCTTCCGGTTTGAAATCAGGAAGATCACTGCCCGTGGCCAGGGCGATATGCATTTCAGCCGTGCGTATTCCGAGGAGTCTTGCACGTTCGGCCACCGAGGCTTCCAGTAGCTCTTTCATTGCCGCAGGGATATCATTGTAATGTACAGGCTTAGTCAGGCTTCCCTTCAGATCTGGTCCGGGCATGCTGAATTTGTCTTTTGCGAGTATGCGCTCGTTATAGTCAGCTATACGGTCCAGCATATAGGTCCATGCATCCGAGGCGCTTTCTACCATTTCCTGCATCATGCCGATCACCATGCTGCGGTCGCCCTTTTTCCATATTATCGATCCCGCATATCCGGGAACGTGCTTAAAACCGGCGTGTTCCGTCAGAAAATGGGTGATTTCCAGGTCAGGGTTAATGGCAAAATCTACCTTGCGGTATATTTTCAGGAAGAACTTATTGTCATAGGTCACCGACGTATTGCTCTGTTCGGCTGAGAGTATTTTGGCTTTGGGACTTCCGTTTTCCCTGTAGTATCGTTTTAACGCGCGGTTGCCTGTAAACTCAAGTATGCTGCCGTTCACTACATCGTCGTTAGTTGCAATGCGGTTGTAAACTTCTAACAGTAATTCATGCCCAAATAAGGCATCATAAAGAATACCTTCTTTACCGTCCAGTATCATTCGCGACACTATTGCATGGGGACAGCTGCCCTTAATTTTATCTTCAAAGTCTTTATTGCCGAAGCAAACGCTTAGTTGATATGTTTCCGGCAAGCCGCTTTGGTAGTCCACATGGATCAGCAACATGCAGGCACTATTTTCGTTCAGCGGGATGCTGATGGCGTTTGTAATCTTTATTGCTTGCACGATCCTGCTTTTCCCACCAAACCAGCGCATCTTCATAAGGTACTCGGGCAGTACGTTCGTTTCTATCTCTTCAAGACTTGCCTTGCTCAAAATGTCCTTCCACTTAATCAACTCCAATACCGGCAAGGATTTTTGCTCGTAGGTTTCCGCTGCGGTTTTTTTCAGCAAAAACCACTGACAGTCGTGCGGCCCGAGCGTGAAAAAATAAGGAGCGTCTTCTTTTATCGTAGGAAACTTATTCCTACTGAATACCTCCACAGGCTGATAGCCTCTGTAGCTGTCCAATTCCAATTCCACAGGCTGCACATAGCGTGATAGGTTGCAAATAATGAGCATTGTTTCATCATCGTAGCTTCGGGTGAAAGCAAGTACTTTTGGATTTTCCGCATTAATGAATCTGAGATCGCCCCGGCTCAGAGATTTATACTGTTTCCTTGTGCTGATAATACGCTTCGTCCACCATAGTAAAGAAGATGTGCTTCCGGACTGCATTTCCACGTTGGTGAACTCATAGTGGTACGCCGGGTCAAGTATCACAGGCAAGTATAACTTATGTGGATTGGCTTCCGAAAACCCTGCATTTCTGTCTGCGCTCCATTGCATGGGTGTGCGTACGCCATCCCTGTCACCCAGGTAGAAGTTGTCACCCATTCCTATTTCATCTCCGTAGTAGATCACCGGCGTGCCGGGCAGAGAAAAAAGAAGGTAATTAAGTAGCTCGATCTTTTTCCTGTTATTGTCCATTAGCGGGGCTAACCTGTGCCTGATGCCAAGGTTGATCCTGGCCTTGGGGTCTCGGACATATACTTTATACATGTAGTCGCGCTCTTCATCTGTCACCATTTCCAGCGTCAGTTCGTCATGGTTACGCAGGAAGATGGCCCATTGGCAGGTGTCGGGTATTTCAGGTGTTTGGTCAAAAATATCTGTTATGGGGTAGCGGTCTTCCATTTGCAATGACATGAACATCCGCGGCATCACCGGAAAGTGATAATTCATATGGCATTCATCACCATTACCAAAATAGGAGGCTGAGTCTTCCGGCCACATATTGGCTTCTGCAAGCAGCAGTGTTCCGGGATACCTTTTGTCTACATGTTTTCTAAGCTTTTTCAGGAATTTATGTGTCTCAGGCAGGTTCTCGCAGTTCGTCCCCTCTCTTTCAAAAAGATAAGGCACTGCATCTAGCCGGAAGCCATCTACACCCAGGTTACACCAATAGTCCAGTACTTTGAATACCTCTTCCTGTACTAGCGGGTTGTCATAGTTGAGGTCGGGCTGGTGATGAAAGAACCTGTGCCAGTAATACTGTTTGGCTACGGGGTCCCATGTCCAGTTCGAAGCTTCAAAATCCTGGAAGATGATCCTGACCTCGTCATATTTGTTCGGGTCGTCGCTCCATACGTAAAAGTTTCGTTCCGGTGAGTCCTTAGCTGCCATTCTCGCCCTTTTGAACCACGGATGCTGGTCAGACGTGTGATTAATGACAAGCTCAGTTATTACCTTAAGGTTCCTTTTGTGTGCTTCTGCCAGGAGTTTTTTGAACTGTTTAATATTTCCGTACGAAGGGTTAATACTGTAGTAGTCAGCAATATCATATCCATCATCCTTCAGTGGGGAAGGGTAAAAAGGCAGCAACCAAATGGCAGTAATGCCCAGGTTCTGCAGGTAGTCGAGCTTGTTCATCAGGCCTTCAAAGTCTCCTATCCCGTCTCCATTGCTGTCACAAAATGCCTTTATGTGCAGTTCATAGATTACTGCGTCTTTGTACCAGTGAAGTTTATCATCTAATATCGTAGTCTTTCTGACCATTTATGTCTCCTGTTGTTGCTCTACCCTGAATATGTGTGCAGGCATCTCCTGTGGGTTCAGCTGCACATAGTTCCACTCATCCTGCCATTGATACCGATCGCCGCTTAGAAGATCATGTATCGCATAGGGAACTCCTGGTTTTATGCCGGCTTTTTTTATCGGTATCTTTACATGCGCACTTTGCATATGAAAAGGGTCCAGGTTTACCGCCACGATTAGGATATTCTTAGTTTTCACATCTGCCTTGATGTAGCAGATTATCTGCTCGTTGGTGGTTTCAGCAAACTCTATATTCCAGGTCGTCTGTAGTGCCGTGTTTTGTCGCCTTATCCTGTTGAGCCTGCTTATTATTTCACCTATCCTTGTATACTTATTCCAGTCCCAGTTCTTTATCTCATACTTTTCGTTATCTATGTATTCCTCTTTGCCCGGCATAGGCATAGTAAGACCATATTCATAAACAGGACCGTACAATCCGTAGTTCGAAGACATCGTGGCGGCCAGCACGACACGAATAATATGAGCGTTTTCACCACCTGCCGTTAGCTCAGGCGGTAAAATGTCCGGGGTATTCGGCCAGAAGTTTGGCCGGAAGTAATACCTCAGCTCCGTTTGGGTTAGTTCACAAAGGTATTCTTCCAGTTCTTTTCTGGTATTTCGCCAGGTGAAATAAGTATAAGATTGATTGAAGCCGATCTTTGCCAGATGCTCCATGATTCCGGGACGGGTAAATGCTTCGGCAAGAAATATCACCTCGGGATTTTTCCTCCTCACCTCACCTATCATCCATTCCCAGAAGGGAAATGCCTTTGTATGCGGATTATCTACCCGGAATACCCGGATGCCTTTATCTATCCAATAGTCAACTATACTTTTCAGTTCGTTCCATAATCCTTCCCTGTCTTCAGTGTCAAAGTTGATAGGGAGGATGTCTTCATATTTTTTTGGTGGATTTTCTGCGTATTGCACTGTTCCGTCGGGTCGCCATTTAAACCATTGCGGATGAGTTTTTACGTAAGGATGGTCGGGTGCACATTGATAAGCGATGTCCATTGCTATTTCAATACCTTCTTTATCCGCAGCCTTTATAAGTTCTTTGAAGTCTGAAAGCGTTCCCAATTCAGGATTAATGTCCTTATGGCCGCCTAGGCGGCTACCTATAGCCCATGGGGAGCCAGGGTCATCGGCACTTGCTTTAAGCGCATTGTTCCTTCCTTTCCTGTTTTTTTCTCCTATAGGGTGTATTGGGGGAAGGTATAAAGTATCAAAAGCCATTTCGGCTATCCGGGGCAAAAGCCTTATTACGTCTTTGAACGTGCCATGTTTTCCCGGCTCAC
Source organism: Flavipsychrobacter sp. (assembly GCA_035626755.1). Lineage (GTDB taxonomy): Bacteria > Bacteroidota > Bacteroidia > Chitinophagales > Chitinophagaceae > MKUN01. Next base: position 161 of record DASPNB010000493.1, on the reverse strand, counting down.
CAGCCGCCGACCTTGGGAATAGCTCATACCAGGTGCTGAAGCCCGCCTTCTTTCGTTCCACTTCAAACTCATAGACGGCGCTTCTGGTGGCAGCTGTCTTATTAGCTGCCTGCCTCATCAGAGCATGCGCCGTTTCCGATGATGCAGTCGACACAGCTTTT
>DASPNB010000492.1:0-4960 GCA_035626755.1 Flavipsychrobacter sp. | reverse complement strand
ATAACAATGACCTGGGATATTATACCGCCATGTATGATAAACAAGGCAATGAAGTTACCGGCGCCAACATTGGCCTGGCTTCCGGCTTTTCTAATTACGGGGGCTTTTGGGGGTTAAAGCGGAACGCTGATGTAGCAGCCGAATTTAATAAAAAAGAATTCGCAGCGCCTGAAGCTAGAACCAGGTTTAACAATGAATACATTGCTTTTCTGGCCCAGTCGAAAGAAGAGACAGACAAAGAAAGGGGCAAAGCAGAACTGGCAAAAAGACTGGAGAACAAAAACCTTAGTGAAGACGATCTACTGAAAGTTAAGAACAGTTACGAATACACATTTAAGGATAAAGAAAAGGCAAGCGCCGTGATGGCCCAATTGAAAGAGCGGTTCCCTAACGGAAAATGGAAAATGAGTGATGACTATAGCGTTTTCACTAAATCAAAGAATCTGGAAGAAAAAGAAAAACTATACGCAGACTTTGTAGCTAAATATGCTCCGTTTAAAAAAGAAGATGCTCACTGGAATGATTATATGGCCCGTTCATTGGCATTGGCTCATGCCGATTCAGGGAATTACGAGGTTGCCAAAAAGTATATTGCCAAAATCAAGAATAACAGCCAAAAGGCCACCACATTAAACAGCATCGCCTGGAAACTGTCTGGCGAGGGCATTAATAAGCAACCAAAAGACGTTAAAAGCGGAATGGAGTTTTCGCTGATGTCGTTGGCTGCCATAAACGAAGAAAAGAAAACACTGGCCAACAAATCTTCTTTGTATACTGACGCTCAATACCGCCGCAACCTGGACTACTCTTATCACAGTTATTCCGACACCTATGCCACCCTGCTTTACCACAACGGCGATTATGCTAAGGCTTACGATATAGAGCAGAAAGCAGTAGAGGGCTTTAAGCGCAAAAACACCAACCTGAATGAGACGTATACTTTACTGACGGAAAAAGTAAAAGGCGCCAAAGTTGCACAGGCCGAACTGGAAAAGTTCTTTGAAGAAGGCAAGTACACAAAGGGAATGAAAGAGCAGATGGAGCGCCTGTACACGGCTGATGGTAAAACTGTCGCCCAATGGACTGCCTATATCAGCAACCTAGAGGAGATTGCCTACAACAAGCTGAAAGCTGAACTGGCCAAGACCATGATCAACATGCCAGCTCCCCAGTTTGCCCTAAAGGACATGAATGGCAAACAGGTTTCGCTGGCTTCCCTAAAAGGGAAAGTAGTGGTAGTAGACTTTTGGGCTACCTGGTGCGGACCCTGTATTGCTTCCTTCCCCGGCATGCAAACAGCAGTGAATAAGTTCAAGAACAATCCTGATGTGGTGTTCCTGTTTATTGATACCTGGGAGAATGACTCGAACCGCGTACAGAAAGTAACGGACTTTATTGCTAAGAACAAATATGACTTTACCGTTTTGTACGACGATCCGAAAGAGAAAGAAGGCAATGCTTTCGTGGTGGTAGAAGACTTCAAGGTAGAAGGTATTCCGACCAAGTTTGTGATAGACCGTAACAACAATATCCGCTTTAAAGCCGTAGGCTATAGCGGCAGTGCCGATGCAACGGTAAATGAGCTGACAGCCATGATTGACATGGCGGCTGCAGAAAGCGGGGAGCCGATCAAGAAAGCATTCTAACTGAACAACTCACACATCCGCTATAACGCCGTGCTTGGAAGAGCACGGCGTTTTTATTTTTGGTTAGATTATCTCCATACTTCCTACCAGTAAGAACAGGGAGGCGGAACCTACTGCTCCAACTTGCATCCTTGCCCTTTTCTTATTTTATTTGCGCAAAACTGACACAATGAAACAAACCGTCCCCTTGTTGCTACTCACTCTTCTTACTCTTTCTGGCTATGCCCAGCGCGAAAGGGAGCTGACCAAAGTGCTTGAACTACAGATGCCCCAAGGCCCCGGCGCCAGGGGCGCTTCCGTTGCTTTTCATCCTACACTGAAACGTTATTATGCCGCTATAGGTGGCAATGCGGCTCATGCCATGGCCATCTTTGACCAGCAGGGTAGGAAATTATCAGGCAACGATCAGAAAGCCCTGTTTGATATACGGGGGTTTTGGTGGAGCCCTGAACTGAAAACCTTCTGCGCCAATGGCTACAGCGACCTGGGATGGGTTTCCTATCAACTGGACAGCAGGGGCACACCGGTAGCCGTCAATGAAATATTTGGTGGCATGCACCAGCCCGGCGAGCATAGCAGCGGCGCTTTTAATCCCAAGACAAACGAGCTGTATTTCCTGGATGGGCCAGATCTGCTTGTATATCCCATTGCTACCGGCGAAGAAGAGAAGGACGTTATTCACCTGCATATAGGCGCCTCTAAAGAAAGCGAGTCGGTTGAATATGAAGAGGAAGAAGACCTGGTGGCAGATGAGTACAACACTTCTGTCGTTTACACCAGCCGTCCCAGCGCTGAATTTGGCCTGCTGAATCACTACCTGAAAACCATTGAACTTTACAGCAAGGCGACAGGATACATTACAGAAAAACTATTGCTCCCGGCCGATGCACCAACAGACGAAATGATGTGCTTTGCTTATGCCAATGGCATTTACTGGCTCTTCGACAGGACCACCAGGGCCTGGAAAGGATACAAATAAAAGAATCTCTGTTCAAGTCATCATCAATAGCCCGGGCACATAGGTCCGGGCTATTGATGATAGGGAAAATAGATCTCGAAAGTAGTACCCGTATTCACTTTACTGATGGCCTGTATAAAACCATAATGATTATCTACTACTTTCTTACAAATGGTTAAGCCGATGCCGGTGCCCTTGTAACCATCCTTGGTATGCAGTCGTTGAAACAGGCGGAAGACCCTTTCTGCATGGCTCTGGTCAAAGCCCAGGCCATTGTCCTTGAAGTCGATCTTGATGTATTGCTTGCTCACCTTATGGTACCGGTCACTGATCTCTTTCTCATCTACCAGCTTACTGTCGATAGTGATCACCGGCAACGCTTTCTCCTGCTTGTACTTAAGTGAGTTTGTGAGCAGGTTCTCGAACAACTGCCTTATCTGGAAGGGCATGCCTTTGATTACTGGCAGGCTTTGATAATGGATATGGGCACCGGCCTCCGTTATTTCTTCATCCAGGTTCTGCACCACCTCGTTCAGTACCTTGTTCAGGTCTACCTGTTCAAACTTCTTCTCACTCATATGGGTGTGAGAATATTGCAGCAGGTCGTTCAGCAGGTTTTGCATCCGCTCGGCGGAGTCTTTGATCTTTCTGAAATAGGTAAGATTGTCTTTGTACGACACAGCATCATCCTTCTCCTCTATCATGGATGTATAGGTCATGATCTTGCGCAGCGGCTCTTTCAGGTCATGGCTGGCAATGTACGTAAAGGAGTCCAGCTCCTTGTTAGAGAGTTCCAGCTGGTGGTTCTTTTGCTTTAACTTACTATTCAATTTCTTTAACCGGAACAGGAGCTTCTTCGTGCGGGTTAGCTGCTCCACTATCTTTTCATACGAGAAGGTCAGTATGACAATGGCAAAGGCAATCAGCAGTACAGCAAAAAGGGGAGTAAGGAAATTATACTTCTTGTTGATCTGTTCCCGCTCAGCAAGCATCTCGTCGGCCCTGCCACTAATATCCTGCACATAATGACGGATGCTGTCCATGGCAGCCTTGCTGCGCAGGAGATGCATCCGCTTATCGCTGGCCGAAAGAGAAGGATCCTTAAAACGTTCAAACACGTGGGTAAAGGTGCCAAAGCGTAACTCAATAAACGTTTGCAGGGCATTGAACTTGGCCTGGTCATATTCACCGTTGGAAGCCAGGTCTCTTATTTCCTCCAATAGCTTTTTGGATTTATCATACGCGCCATTATAAGGCTCTAAAAACACGGAGTCCCTCGTTAGTAAAAAGCCTCTTTGCGCTGTTTCTGTATCTACCAGGGCAGCCAGGGTTTGCTCCAGCTTCAGCTTTAGCTGGGTAGTGCGATTGAGCTGCTTTTGCGACTCCAGCAAAGAATCGATCTGGTGGTAAAGTATATAGGATAGCCCCAGAAGGACAATAGCGGTGATGAGGAAGATGATTTTGGCTGCCTTGCTTGATAACTGCATCGGATATTGGTTTTTAGGTGGAAGGCCGGCTGCTTAAGTTCTACAAGCTATGAAAACAAAACCACTTTACCCCTCACTATCAATTTAATAACCTTGCTTAAGCACCGCCAGGAGAACAAAAACTATTCCAATTAAGGTTGCTTCACTAATGCTGTACTACAACTAATTGAAACCCGGTACCTCATTGACCGGGCGCAAAGAGATTCGCTCGGCCAATGCATAGTGCAGCAAACAGGAATTACATGAGCAGTTCTTCCACAAGGCTGCAACACGACAATTTCACTACAAAGCCTCTACATGAAAATCATTGCAGGCTGCCTGCTGCTTTTCATCTTCGGTACGAAAAGCAGCGCCCAGGTATCAGCTATTTACTTGTTTTGCACAGGAGCGTCGTTCATCATTTCCACTTTATTTTCCCAATGACCATTTGCATCTTTTGTCCAGATGGTAACGCCAGTGCCATACTTGGTAACGGGCTTACCTGTTGAGTCATTCGTTGTAATTTGGTTCTTTTCAATCATATAGGCCATACTGCCATCGTCTGATACGGAAACACTCACTGGTTCCCAGCTTATCTTAAAGCCTGGAATTTTAGAAGAATGTTCCACCATTTCACGGATCGCTTTTTTACCTTTCAAAGTTGGTTGGCCATTTGACATCATAATAGCATCATCGGCCCAGTAGCTCACAGTTTTTTCAATGTCATTAGTACTAGCCGACTTGGACCACTCCCTGCTTATTTGCATTAATTTTTCACCTTCTGCCTTTGTATCAATTTGCTTATTTGCACATCCGCATAAAATAGCAATACATATGAAAATAGTAGATTGATAGATCATGATTATTATTTGAATGATTGTTACTTAATC
>DASPNB010000491.1:0-4419 GCA_035626755.1 Flavipsychrobacter sp. | reverse complement strand
ATCCGGAAATAACGGCGACACGGCAATAGCATGGCCGGGAGAGAACACCAGTTATTACGTAGCGATCACTTCGTCTGTCTGTGACTATAAGGATACGTTGACTGCGCTCGTGGAGGTTCGTGATGTACCTGACGTGAAAATTGTAAAAGCAGAATCCATAAGCTGCGAAAACCCGGGTGGACTACTGGAAGCGACAGGAGCTTTGAACTATGTGTGGACGCCTGCTGCTACACTAACCGGCGATAGCAGTGCAACACCTTTTTCGACAACTACGGTGCCGACGTGGTACACGGTGAAAGGAATAGATGCCTACGGTTGTACCGGCTATGACAAGGCCTTGCTTGGCGTGGCGGAAATAGATCTGAGTGATATGTTCGTGCCATCTGTTTTTAGTCCGAATGGTGATGGCAAGAATGATTGTTATAGAATAGTGTTACCGGCGAATGCGACAGATTATGAGCTGCATATTTACAACCGATCGGGCAACAATATATATAATGCAGACAGCGGTGACGATTGCTGGGATGGTACATACAAAGGTGAACCTTGTGATGTGGGCGTTTACAACTATTATTATACGATCCGGTCTGTAGCCTGCAAACGATTGAAGAAGAGAAGCGGGACTATTACGTTAGTCAGATGATTTTTTGCAAATGACAATTATCAAAGACATACAAATAACCGGCAGTGAGCATAGGCCTATGCTCACTGATATTTTTTATACAGCAAAGACGGAAGGTAAGGATGCGGTCATTTATGCGCACGGTTTCAACGGATTTAAGGATTGGGGTAATTTTGATTTGATAGCGAAGCAATTTGCCGAGGCGGGTTTTGTATTTGTGAAGTTTAACTTTTCGCATAACGGAACTACTGTTTCAAAGCCGGAGGAGTTTGCTGACCTGGAGGCCTATGGTAACAATAACTATACGAAAGAACTGAATGACCTGGAAGCTGTAATTGATTGGGTTGCGGATGCAAATCCGGGGCTAAGGAAAATATTTTTATTGGGGCATAGCAGGGGCGGAGGTATCGTACTGCTAAAGGCAGCTGAAGATAGTAGAGTGAACGGAGTAGTGACGTGGGCATCTGTGAGTGAGTGTAAAACGCCTTGGGGCAGTTGGCCATTGGAACAAATAGAGGAGTGGGAGGAAAAAGGAGTGCAATACTACACAAATGGGCGTACCAAACAGGAAATGCCGCTCTACTACCAACTATATAAAAACTACCTGCAAAACCAGCTGAGGCTGAATATAGAAAGAGCGGTAAAGAGCCTGGAAATTCCTGTGCTTATTTGCCATGGCAGCGCTGATCCTGCTGTTCGGGTCCAGAAAGCACATGAACTGCACGAGTGGCAGCCAACTACAGAGTTGTTTATTGTAGAATCAGATCATGTATTTGGCAGGAAACATCCATGGGAGGAAGAATATCCTCCTGAAGCTATGCAGCAGGTGGTGGATAAAAGCATCAGTTTTCTGAAGCAGATCAGTTGATATTGGCAACTATCCTTTCGAGCTCTTCAGGTTTTATTTTAGCTACATAGAATTTGTGACTGCCGTCTGAATCAACTACTTTGATGATCTTGATATCGTAGATGCGGCAGATGAAGTTCGTGTGGATTTCTATTTTCCTGATTTCGTTGATATTGAATAAGAACTTTTTAAAGAAAACATCACGGATGCTGAGTTTGTTGTCAATTCTTTCAATGTTTTTTCCTGCAACTATAGCTATATTGTATATGAATAATATGAGCAGCAGGCAGATAAAGATGCCGAGGGTGACATTTATATGGTTAGGAAAGGCGAATAGCAGGACCAGCGTTGCCAGGCAGGCAATGCCTATGCCGGGAAGTACATACGGGAGTGCTTTGTTTGAAGGTTGTTGCTCCATTGAGGTATTTAAGAGCTGCAAAGGTAATTAAGTATCAAGGTGTTTTGAACTGTGGTGCGCTTTAGAATAGTGAAATAGCCGGCAGATATTGTCATTCTTTATATGGGTTTATGGGGAAAATTTGCCGGGATTTAAAAGTCTCGTTTTATTACCTTTGCCCTGCTTTTATCCATCCTTTTAATTAATAAATGCTGCGGGAAGAACCGATCAAAGTAAAACGGCAGATGATGCTGGTAGCTCGCTTCAGGGACTACAGCCAGCTGCTGAAGCCGAACCTCAGCTTCATGGTGGTTTTTTCCAGCGTTATCGGGTATCTGCTGGCTCCCGGCATTTCCTTTGAACTTGATAAGATCATATTACTGTTTACAGGCGGTATCCTGGTAACGGGAGGCGCTAATACCATCAACCAGATACTGGAACGTGAGGGTGATGCCCAGATGACGCGCACTATGTACCGCCCGATACCGGATGGCCGCATGGGGGTGGCAGAGGCTTGGGTAGTTGCTGCTGTTTCCGGCCTGGCAGGTGCGCTTATACTGGCTTATTTCTTTAACCCGCTGGCGGGCTTACTTAGCTTTATCTCTCTTCTACTATATGGTTTTGCCTATACGCCCATGAAGCGTATTCACCCGATAGCTGTGCTTATAGGCGCTATACCCGGAGCTTTACCCCCGCTTCTTGGCTGGGTGGCGGCAACCAATACCCTGGCAGGTACTTTAGGTCTGGGTGGATGGATACTGTTCCTGATACAATTCTTCTGGCAGTTCCCGCACTACTGGGCCATCGGCTGGGTAGGGTATGATGAGTATAAAAAGGCGGGTATCAGTATGTTACCCTCGCAGGAGCGGACCTCAAGGTTTACTGCCCTGCAGTGTATGTTCTATAGCCTGATACTGATACCTATGTCGGTGATGCCGAGGGTGATAGGCCTGTCAGGAAATATAGGTATGTGGATCACAATAGCTTGTGGCATACTTTATTTCGGCGCTTCAATAGCATTTTATCTGAAGAATGATTACCCGTCTGCCAAGAGGGTAATGTTTGCTTCATTTATATACCTGCCTATAGTATTACTATCACTTTTGATAGATAAGATGTAACCAGATGGAAAGAGTAATGGAAAGTACAATGAAAGGAGAGGGAAGAAAGATACACCCCCATAAGTTTGCCATGTGGGTGGCCATCTGCAGCATCATTATGATGTTTGCCGGGCTGACGAGCGCTTATATAGTGAGGCAGTCGCAGGGCAACTGGGTATATTACAAGCTTCCCGGCCTCTTCTATATTTCAACCGTATTGATAGCTGCCAGCAGCGTGACCATGCACATGGGCGTAAAGGCCTTTAAGAGCAGGGCTATGTCTAAGTTCCGTAGCCTTATGATACTCACCATAGTGCTGGGCGTAGCTTTTGCCGTTTGCCAGTACGTGGGTTTCCAGCTGCTGTATGCCGATAATATTAAGCTGAATGGCAACCCCAGCGAGTCATTCCTGTTCATAATAGCAGGCTTGCACTTATTCCATATCATTGGTGGAATAATTGCATTATTAATTGTATTTTTCCGCGCCTTTAGAACCAGTGTGAAAGTGTATAATGCCACCGGCCTTGAAGTAATGGCTACGTACTGGCATTTTGTAGATGTATTGTGGATTTATTTATTTGTGTTCTTTCTGGCAAATCAATAAAATTGTTTCGAAATTCGCACCCAAAATACACAACGACGCAACTTTTAAATTAATTTATGGCACAAGCTCAGACAACAACAGCACCGGAACCCAAAGCATGGGGTGGAGGGCGCTCGCCCTTCAACGTGAGTTATGGTAAGATGATGATGTGGTTCTTCCTGTTATCGGATGCATTTACCTTCTCTGCATTCCTTATTTCTTATGGTACAAAGCGCTTCTTCAGCACGGTATGGCCGTCGCCTAACGAAGTGTTCCACGCTTTCCCTTTCATGGGACATGCCAATCTTCCACTCCTGTTCGTGAGCTTAATGACCTTTATACTTATCATGAGTTCTGTTACAATGGTACTTGCAGTGCACTGCGGCCACTATGGCGACAGGAGAGGTGTGGTAAAATGGATGCTGTGGACTATTATTGGTGGTATAGCGTTCCTTGCCTGCCAGGCTTGGGAGTGGACCCACCTTGGTCACCTGACAGGTGGTCTCTGGGGTACCTTTACCGATCCAGCGAGCACTATAGCATACAGCAACTTCTACGATATGAAGAATCCCGAGGTAGCATCGGTAATTAATGCCGGCGGTACGGAAGCGCTGAACCCGACACACAACTTCTTCAGTTTCTTCTTTACTATCACAGGTTTCCACGGTTTCCACGTATTCTCCGGGGTATTGCTGAACGTGATGGTACTGGTAAATACGGTGAACGGTGTTTATGAACGCCGGGGTCACTACGAAATGGTTGAGAAAGTAGGTCTTTACTGGCACTTTGTAGACCTTGTATGGGTATTTGTATTCACCTGTTTCTATCTGCTTTAACCCCATTCGTTCACAACAAATAATTAAAGAAAAA
>DASPNB010000490.1:0-3506 GCA_035626755.1 Flavipsychrobacter sp. | reverse complement strand
AGCAAACTCGTAATAACGGTTGTTTTGGGTGGTTACGGTTTGCCAGGTACTGGTCGGTGTCAGCACGGCCGGTACACCCGGTGTGGTGAAGGTCGCACAGTTGGTCTGGGCGTTCATGGTTCGCGGTAGTGCGATAGACATCACTGCGAGCAGTGTGAGATAAAGGCTTCTGCGTGTATAATTTTTCATAAGCTGCTTTATGAAGTGTTTACTTTTTTACTTAGTTATTATTTTCAGTTGGTTTCTTTGTTCCTGGCAGTGAGCCGTCTTCAGGCATCGGGTGATTAGCTATCCAGTCAAGCTTTTCAATGCGGTAAGAACGTGCATCCAGCGGGTTGTCACCTGTTTCGTAATACACCGGGAAACTCGGGTCTTCACGTCCTGTTCCTTTTTTTACTTCTTTAAATCCTTCGTTAATGTAGCTGTCAAGGTGTAGTTTCTGAAGCTTCGCTGCCTGGTATCTCGATTTCAGTTTCGCCAGCATAGCGTCTGCTTTTTTCTCGTCGGCACAGCTCATAAGGAAAGCCTGGTCTTTAAACCTGTATCCCACAAGTTGTCCTTCTTCCAGGTGCGTAACGTTGATACGCATAGAGCTTCTTATCTCCAGGCCGGTATCCACTCCCGCAGGTGCCAGCATCACATAGACCGGCTTTTTTTCTTCTGCATTATCACCCTCTTGCCCGTAAGCAATACATGAGGACAATAAGGCAATGCTTAGTAGTTTTAATTTCATCAAATGCGCGCATTTAAATGCCTTTACCTAAGGCACATTCCATCACCGTACTAAGATACGCAAATCATAACAAAAATGTTAAGATTTATACAAAATCCATAACCCTTGTGGAAAATTCTATCGGCTGATAAACTTAGAGTTAAAGTTGCAATTTGGTAATATGTGAGGCGCGTGGGTGAAACCACGGTTTATTCGTCTTCTTTGTCAGGATGTATGGTAAGTTTTACCTTGTTGATGCGCATCTTATCTATTTCCAGGACGGTAAACTCGTATGCGTCAAATTCTACGATTTCATTAACAGCGGGGAACTTGCCGGAGATCTCCAATATTAACCCTGCCAGCGATTCGCTTTCGCCTCTCACATCTTCAAAAACATCGGCCGATTCGCCTATTGCGCGGCACACATCATTGATCAGGGTTTTGCCTTCAAATATGTAATTGAATTCGTCTATTTTCTTGAATGTGGTATCCTCTTCGTCAAATTCATCCCTTATGTCGCCTATTATCTCTTCCATCACGTCTTCCAGCGTCACTATCCCCGATGTGCCACCAAATTCATCCACTACTACCGCAAAGTGTATGCGCTTCTGCTGAAACTCAAAGCGCAGGTCTTTTATCAGTTTTCCTTCGTGTACGAAGTAGGCCGGGCGGATAAGCGTTTTCCAGTCAAAGTCCGCCTGGTCTATATAGGGCAGAAAGTCCTTGGTATGTATCATCCCTGTTATCTTATCCAGGCTGTCTATATACACAGGCAACCGGCTGTAACCCGTATCCAGGCAGAATTTCTTGGCTTCCTCAAAGGTCATATCATGCTCCAGTCCGCTTACGTCCACACGGGTGCGCATTATCTGGGTAACGGTGATATTATTGAATTTCAGGATGCCCTTAAAGATGTTTACCTCTTGCTTTGTAGCGGTGTGTCCCACCGTCACTTCTATGGCATGTTCAAAGTCTTCGTTGCTGATGTTGTTGATTGTGCGAGTGCTCATGCGCTCTTCTATATAGTTGGTAGAAGAGACCAGCATACTGCTCACCGGCTTAAAAATGCCTTGCATTATCTTGACGATCGGGGCTGAGAACAGGGCCATCCGCATATTGTTCTGTGTCGCATATACCTTGGGTAATACTTCCCCGAAGAGCACCAGGAGGAAGGTTACCGCAACCACATGCACAAAGAAGAAGGCCACCGGGCTATTCTCGTGCAGGCTGGGGAACATCTCCTTCACCATCAGGTTGGTGGTGATTACTATGGCAATATTGATGAAGTTATTGGTTACCAGCAGGGTAGCCAGCAGCATTTTAGGATGGTCCAGCAGGTGTATGGCCTGGCGGGCGCTTGGCTGTTCCTTGGCCTTCAGGTAGTTAATGTCTTTGGCCGTAAGGGAAAAATAGGCTGTTTCGGCACCGGCTGTGATAGCTGTAATGAGCAGCAATACCAGGGTAATAATGATGAGTATGGTAACATTAGACGCCTGGAAGGGATTGTTCGCAGCTTGCAGTAATATAGTGAGGAAATGAGTGTCTCCTTCGGTGCTTTCCAATGTCAGTTTGCTTTGGTAAGGTATCAAAAATAAAAAAAGGGTAAGAATTCAAAGATTATTTCTTCCCTTTTCTATGTGTGCTTTTTACTTATAGTATTTTAAAATGGCAGGTTATCCCTCGTCTCGGTTCCACTGGCATTGTAGCCAAGGTCATCGTTTGTATCCGGGTTAGCCTGGGGCGTTTCAGTGGTGGTGGGCGCCTGGTAGTCCCCATTGTCCTTTTTCCTTTCCAGCATTACCAGGTTATCGGCCACTATTTCTGTACTAAAATGCTTTTTTTTGTCCCTGTCTTCCCAGGAGCGGGTCCGTAGTTTACCTTCTATAAATACCAGGCTTCCTTTATGCAGGAACTTGCTGGCCAGGTCGGCGAGGCCACGCCACAGCACTATTGTGTGCCATTCTGTTTGGGACACCAACTGTCCCGATCGGTCCTTGTAAGTTTCAGTGGTAGCTAAAGGAAATTTCGCTACGGGTATATTTCCTTCTATATACTGCAAATCGGGCTCCCTGCCTAAGTTTCCTATCAAAATGACTCTATTAACACCTCGCATCAGCGTTCCAATTTTTCATTTAGAAAAAAATCCTAACCTTTAACTCCTTTAAAAGTATAATTTTTTTTCTAAAAAAGAAACAAGGGTTTTAGGGAAGGCTAAATTTTTCAGCGAAGAGACATCCACCCATTTCCCCGCGCCCTGTATGGTTTTCGCCTCCTTTACCTCCAGGCTGAAGAAACGTGTTTCTATTATCCTATGGGTGAGCCGTTGGCTCATATTGCCCTCATATACGGGTGTGTTTTCAGCCCACGGCAGCGCACTATAGCCGGTATGTTCTTTGAGGGTTTTGGCATCCATCGCCCCTTTGGCTTCCACCAGGTAGGGCTCGTGCAGGTTTTGCCATATGTCTTTGTCGCTGCGCTTCTGTATCCATATTTTATCGCCTGCATGTATCAGCAGGTAGTGGAAGTAACGCTTCTTCACAGTCACTTTTTTGCTCTTTACCGGCAGCAGGTTCACCATATTCTGTTTCAGGGCAATGCACTTTTTCCGGAGCGGGCATTTGCCGCAGGCAGGTGCACCGGGTGTGCACACTGTTGCGCCCAGGTCCATTATAGCCTGGTTATAACCGGCGCTGTTCCCTTCGTCAAGCAGCTCCTGGGCCAGCGATTGGAAGAGCTTTTTGCCTTCTGTGATATCAAAAGCGGTATCAATCCCAAAGTAGCGCGCCAGCACCCT
>DASPNB010000489.1:0-2398 GCA_035626755.1 Flavipsychrobacter sp. | reverse complement strand
GACCGATTCAATAGCTGAGGTGACTATACTTCGGGAATACGGTCATGACAGCCTGGGCTACGAAAAGGTTTGGGATTTCAAATGCAATTTTGATAGCCAGGCTTCAGGCGCGTCATCAAGGGCCGGCAATGTAAGTCAGTTGAGAGACGGCAATTATTTTGTATGCATGGGCGGCACACCAAGAATATTTATTGTAACCGCAAAAAAAGAAGTTCTGTTTAACGCTGTAGTTGAGAAATGGGATGAGGGAGAACAGCAATGGATGCCGTTCCCTCAATACAGGGCGACCCCTGTATATGCAGATGATCTTGACAAGTTGATTTTTACGACTTTACCGGAATAGATATTGCTATAGCCAAATCGTATTTGTATTTATAAAGAATGAACTATACTTTCGCTGAATAGTACTTAGTACCACTACGCTTGCTCCTGTACTAGTCCTTCACCATTTTTTTTGGAATCCTTAATTGACGTACACATGCCTAACCCAACCAGGGGCATAAAGTATCTTATATTATTGTTGCTGCTCAAAAGCAGTGTGCTCTCCGCAACAACCTACCCTGCGGAAGGCGCATCATTTTTCGCCCGGAGAATTCCCTTTGTTGCTGAAAAAATGAAAGGAGCTGACCGCTATCGATTCAAGATCTATGAAGGTCGCATGGAGGAAAGCCGGAAAATAAAAGAGAGCCCGCTTTTTGAAGAAGAGCGTACTACAAATGAACTCATAACAGAGTTGCCGTCATTCAATGTAGAGTATTCCTGGTGGGTGGAGTACCTGGACAAAAGCGGGGAAAAAATAGGTAAGAGTAAAATAGTACATTTCAGGGTACTTGGGCCTGATGAACAGCATTACCGTATACGTGTTTTGGAGAATAAGTATGCTGACAGTACACTTTGCTTTTTTTTAGATGGTTGTGATGCCTTGTATAATTTGAAAGGAGAAGTAGTATGGTACATGGCGGATAAGAGAGATCCGGGAAAACAGCTGAGTAAAATTGATATCAGGTTAAGTCCTTTCAACACCGTGACCTATATAGCAGGTGGACAGGGATACGAAGTAGATTATAACGGAAATGTTCTTTGGAGCACGCCACCTGGTGATACTGCAAACAGAAAGGTGCTAAATTATCACCATGAGCTTCGTCGGCTAAGTTCCGGTAATTACATGACGCTGATAAATGAAGTTCAAGACAGGTGGATACCAAAGGATATGGTAGATGGGAAGGACAGTCTCTACAAAGATGTAGTGTTTGATGCCATAGTGGAGTACAGTGACGAAGGGAAAACAGTTTGGGAGTGGCATTCGGCGCCATTTTTTTCCAATGAGGAAATATTTAGCAAGAGAACAAAACACGGAGATTTCAACCCGAGAACAAATTTGAACGCCTTCTGCTTCGATGAAAAAAGCGAGATATTATATGTCAGCTTCAGGCACATAAGTAAGATATTTAAGATCAGCTACCCCGCTAAGGCTGTGCTTTCAAGATATACAGGAAAAAGGAAGAATGGCTTCCTGAAACAGCATAGCGTAAATATTAACCTGGATGGTGACTTTTACTTTTTCAGCAATGGGAATGGCAGCCCGGCTAGTATATCCATTGCTGAGAGTGCCATCGATGACGATTTGCAGGATACAGTTGCCAGCATAGTAGTATTAAGTGAAGTGGCCGGTGACACAAATAATTACACGAAGAAATGGGAGTTTCCCTGTATGATAGATAGTGAAGCATCGCCTACATCTGCCAGGGCAGGCAGCGTGCAGCAGTTGGCTGATGGCAGCTACTTCGTATGTATGGGGGCTACGCCACGCATATTTATAGTAAACAAGAATAAAGAAATACTCTACAACGCCATTGTGGAACAATGGAATAATGCTGATCAAAAGTGGTTGCCTTTTCTCCAATACAGGGCGTCGCCAGTGACAATTAACGAACTCGATAAGCTCATAAATGGATCAATTCCGGCGGGCAAGCGTTAGTGTTTCTTGGCAAAAAAATCCCGTAGTTCTTTACTCATTTGTTCTGCGCGGCGTTTTAAATCCTGGAGTTCATCCTGCATGTTACGGGCCATTCTGTGAATAGTCATCGGGTCTCCATGCATATTGCCCATATCGTAAGCTGTTCCCGGAACGGGAATAACTACCCAGGCGATGATATAAGCCAGCAGGCCTATGCCGAAACAAAGGAATAACATCACCACAATTAGCCTGACAATGGTAGGGTCCATGTCGAAGTACTTTGCTATGCCGCTGCAAACACCTCCCAGTACTTTATCATGAGGGTCGCGGTAAATACGGCGGTAGCCATAATGCCGGCGCTCATAATCCTCCTGCTCCTTTGGCAAATAGGGTACAGGAAGATTTCTGTCGGCTGTTTGCTCCTTCATTCCTATCTCACTG
>DASPNB010000488.1:0-4072 GCA_035626755.1 Flavipsychrobacter sp. | reverse complement strand
TCTATTTTTGTACCTTTGCACACCTTTTAATAAAAGATAGGTTTCTGGACTTAGATATGGAGGTTTTACATTCCATCGACCGTGACAGGTTGCCCCGCCACATAGCCATTATTATGGATGGCAATGGACGCTGGGCCAAAGAGCGCGGCGAAGATCGTGTATATGGTCACCACGAGGGTGTACTTAGTGTGCGCGAGATAGTGAATACCTCTGCAGAGCTTGGCATTTCTTACCTTACTCTTTACGCATTTTCTACAGAGAACTGGAACAGGCCCAAGGCAGAAGTTGATGCGCTTATGGAGTTGCTGGTGAATACTATACGTAAAGAAATAGACGAGCTGAAGAAGAACAATGTGCGCCTGCACATTATAGGCGACTTTGAAAGCCTCCCTGAAATTTGCCAGAAAGAACTGAACGAAGCAAAAGAAATAACTGCGGCAAATAACGGCCTGAACCTGATACTCGCGCTTAGCTATAGCTCACGCTGGGAAATTCAGCAGGCTGCAAAAAAGATAGCAGAAGATGCAAAGGCGGGTGTGCTGAACCCTGACGATATAGATGATGCAGTTTTTCATAAATACCTGAGCACAGCAGCGTTTCCTGATCCTGAACTGATGATCCGCACCAGCGGCGAATACCGGATCAGCAATTACTTACTATACCAATTGGCCTATGCCGAGTTTTATTTTACTCCTGTGCATTGGCCCGAATTCCGTAAACAACATTTGTACGAAGCTTTACTTAACTACCAGCAGCGCGAAAGACGCTTTGGGAAAACAAGCGAACAAATTCAAACGACCACACACCAGCATGTATAAGATCTTTTTGCGTTGTTGCCTTTTTCTATGCTGCCTGTTATACTCAGTCAATCCCATTTTTGCGCAAGTCGGTTCTTCTGCTAACACCGGAACACCCCAGACGCAATATATAATAGGTGGCCTGAATGCAAAGGGGACAGAATACATAGACCAGGACCTACTTATAGGTATCACAGGTCTTGCCGTTGGCGACAAAGTAAGGCTGCCCTATGATGAATCAATTGCCAAGGCGATCCGTATTCTCTGGAAGCAGGAGCTTTTCTCTGATGTCCGTATAGATATAGAGAAGATCGTTGCTGATAAAGTTTTCCTTACTATAGTGGTGGAAGAGCGTCCCCGCCTGGGCAGGTACAACTTCCGCGGCATAAAGAAAAGCGAAGCACAGGACCTGAAGGATAAGGTAAACCTGGTGACTTCTAAAGTGGTAACACAGGCTACCAAACAGGATGCCGTTGCCCGCATCAGGAAATACTACGAAGAGAAAGGCTACGGTAACGTAAGTATTACCGTTCGTGAACGCCGCGATACGCTTAGTGACAACTCAGTTATTCTCAACTTCGATATCATTAAAGGTGCAAAGACGCACATTAACCAGGTAAATATCATTGGCAACGAAAACGCTACCGATACGCGCCTGAAGAGAACATTGAAATCTACCAAGGAAATGGCCCGTATCAGCCTGTATCCTGCAGACAGGAACAGCGCGGGCGGCCCCGAGAAACGTTCGTTCGGGAAATATCTTTCTAACTTCGGTTTTCTTTCTCTTTCGCAAACACTGGATGCACTGAATCCTTATTTTCGCTACACCTTTTTCTCCTCATCTAAGTTCAACCGTACTAAATACGAAGATGATAAGCAGGCCTTGATAGCGTATTACAATACGCTTGGCTACAGGGATGCCAACATTTTGAAAGACAGCGTATATGCAGTGGAGAACGGCAACCTGAACGTTGACATCTACCTGGCTGAAGGACGTAAGTACTACTTCGGCGATATGGAGTGGAGAGGTAATACCAAATACAGCAGTGAGTATCTTTCACAGGTACTGGGTATCAAGAGAGGAGATGTTTATAACCTGGAACTGCTTGAAACCCGTATTGGCCGCCAGCTGAGCCCCGAGGGTACCCAGGACGTGAGCAGCCTCTATATGGACGATGGCTACCTGTTTTTCAACATCGACCCGGTTGAAACTTCGATAATAGGTGACACGATCAACTACGAAATGCGTGTGACCGAAGGTCCGCAGGCTACTATTAAGAATGTAATAATAGTTGGTAACGATAAAACCAACGAACATGTTATACGCCGTGAACTGAGGACGCTTCCCGGTAATAAGTTCAGCCGCGAAGCGCTGATCCGTTCACAAAGGGAAATAGCCAACCTTAACTTCTTTGACCAGGAGAAGATCGGTATTCAGCCTAAGCCTAATCCACAGGATGGTACCGTTGATATTGAATATTCATTGGTTGAAAAATCAAGCGACCAGTTGCAGCTCTCTGCCGGTTTCGGCGGTGGTGTAAGGTTCTATGGTAACATAGGTATCTCCTTCAGCAACTTCTCTATGCGCAATATCTTCAAGCCTAAGTATTGGGATCCGCTTCCGGTAGGTGATGGCCAGAAGTTCTCGGTAAACTACCAGTCAAACGGTGCTTATTTCAACTCGTTCAGCACTTCGTTTACAGAACCATGGCTTGGAGGAAAGAAACCTAATGCGCTTACTACCAGCTTTATCTACAGCCGCTACTCAGGTGTGAGTGCGCCGCTGCCGGCAAGCACTTCCTTCCTGCGTATGGCGGGCGGCGGTGTATCGCTTAGCCGCCGCCTGAAATGGCCTGATGATAACTTTGTGTTCACCATTGGTGTTAACTATAATAATTACCGCCTGAAAGAATACAACCTGGTAGAAGACTTCAGGAATGGTTACAGTAACAACCTTTTTGCCAAATTGGTGCTTTCAAGGTATTCTGTTGACCAGCCTCTCTACCCGAGGAGTGGTTCTAATATCAGCTTTACTTTCCAGTTCACTCCGCCATTCAGTTCATTCAGCGGCCGCGACTACACAAATGCAGAAGCTGCCACCAAGTACAAGTGGATAGAGTACCACAAGTACAGGTTCACTGCCGACTGGTACCAAACCATTGTTGGTAAACTGGTATTTAAGCTGAGTACCAAGTATGGTTTCCTCGGTTACTACAATTCAGACATAGGGTTCTCTCCGTTTGAGCGCTTCCAGTTGGGTGGTGATGGTCTTTCCGGCTATTCGTTCTTTATTGGCCGCGATATCATTTCGCAGCGTGGTTACAGGGTCTATGCCCAGAACGCCACAATATTTAACAAATACACCGCAGAGCTACGTTATCCCCTGTCGCTCAATCCGTCATCTACTATCTACGCTCTTACCTTCGTGGATGCAGCCAATGCCTGGAGCA
This sequence comes from Flavipsychrobacter sp., assembly GCA_035626755.1. GTDB lineage: Bacteria > Bacteroidota > Bacteroidia > Chitinophagales > Chitinophagaceae > MKUN01. The sequence continues at coordinate 825 of DASPNB010000488.1, read as the reverse complement.
GCTTTAAGGATTATGCGCCGTTTAAGCTGAATCGCGATGCCGGTGTCGGAATTAGGATATTTTTACCAATGTTCGGTTTGTTAGGTCTTGACTATGGCATAGGCTTTGATAAATACAATAAGGCAGCCGGGCTTACAAGATTTAAGGACCTCGGCACGTTTACCTTTATGTTGGGCTTTGAGCCTGATTGATGTTAATTGTATATTGCAACGAAAACTCCTGAAAATGAAAAAAACAGTTTTTAGCTTTTTGCTTTTGATGCTCGGTGCCTTTGCTGTGCAGGCACAGAAGTATGCTATCATAGATTCTAAATACATACTCGACAAAATAGTTGACTACCGCGATGCCCAGACAAAGCTGGATCAGTATTCCAAAACCTGGCAGACTGAAATAGACAACAGGATGGCCGAGGTAGACAGGATGTACAAAGCCTACCAGGCTGAGCGCGCTATGCTTTCTGACGACATGCGTAAGAAGCGTGAAGAAGAGATCGTTGGCAAGGAAAAATCTGCTAAAGACCTGCAAAAGAAATACTTCGGGTATGAAGGTGACCTTTTCAGGAAACGCCAGGAACTGGTAAAGCCTATACAGGATAGGGTGTTTAATGCCGTACAAAAGTTAGCTGCCAATAAATCCTACGAGTTCGTTCTGGATAAGGCCGGGGGTGTGACATTATTCTATGCAGACCCCAAGCTCGACAAGAGCGACGAGGTGCTGAAATTGCTTGGAATAACTAAATAATGATCTTTAATTTGCACTACATAAAAATAAAATATAAAAATTTATAATGAAAAAGATAGTATTGTTTGTTGTTTGTGGTTTGTT
>DASPNB010000487.1:0-3328 GCA_035626755.1 Flavipsychrobacter sp. | reverse complement strand
CACCAGAGCGCGCTTAGCACCGGCAGCTTTCAGTTTTTCGCAGGCGACGTTGATGCCGTTGATAGAACCACTGATAACCAGCTGGCCCGGACTGTTGTAGTTGGCAGGAACTACTACCTCGTCGGTGATGTCTTTAAGGGTGTTTTCGATCACTGCATCTTCGAGGCCAAGAACGGCAGCCATAGTGGAAGGATTGAGTTCACAGGCACGCTGCATGGCAGCTGCACGTTTGGCAACGAGGCGGAGACCATCTTCGAAAGAAAGGACCCTGTTGGCCACCAGTGCCGATATTTCCCCTAGTGAGTGACCGGCAACCATGTCGGGCTTGAGGCCAGGGGTGGTTTCAAATAATATAACGGAATGGAGGAAGATAGCAGGCTGGGTAACGTTGGTCTGTTTCAGTTCTTCATCAGTTCCGGCAAACATCACATCAGTGATGCGGAAGCCGAGGATTTCGTTAGCTTTTTCGAAATATTCTTTGGCGAGTGAATTGGTTTCGTACAGGTTCTTTCCCATACCCGAGAACTGGGCTCCCTGGCCCGGGAAAACATATGCGTGCTTCATATTCTTCTTTTACGTGGGCGAAAATAAAAGTTTTGAACCACGATCCTTTAGAATTTGATGATTATCCATGATTTTTCTCAAAAACATTAGAATAAGATATATCAATGATGGTATTGCATAGCATTAACAGCTGTCGGCATATTTTTGTATTCATTCAGATGAAATATAGCAGATTATGAACTGGATACCGCTGACCGAAGAAAGGCAACTAGATGCAATACAGCGAGAAAGCAAAGAGCAGGCTGTGGTGATATTCAAGCACAGTACGCGCTGTTCTATCAGCTCCATGGCTAAGATGAGGCTGGAAAGGGAGGAGGCTCCGGGGAATGTGAAGTTTTATTACCTGGACCTGCTGAGCTACCGGCCGATATCTAATAAAATAACTGAGCTTTTTAGCGTGCACCACGAATCGCCACAGATATTGGTCATCAAGAACGGTGAGTGTACCTATGAGGAAAGTCACAACGGTATCTCAATGGATGATATAATAGAACAGGCGGCTTAGACTTTTTTTCCTTTCCATCTACCGGTCTTCAGGTAGGCTACAGCTGTGATGAGGAGGCTTGTCCAGTAGACGAATTCTGATACCCAGGCCCATTCGAGGCCGAGACGGAGGCGCTCTATCATAATATAGCAATAGACAAGATAAGTGCAGACACAGCATACTTCCATGATGAGGTTGATCATAGTATTGCCTGTGCCGATCACGCCGTTGAAGGCCACAGTTGAAACCGACATGATGAGCGTGGCGGCTACAATTATTTGCAAACTGGGTATTGAAAACGCGATAAGTTGGGGGTCATTTCTGTAGAGGGCGAGGAATTGCTCAGAGAAAATAAGAAGTAAGGCGCCGACCACTACGGTGTAGAGGAAACTGAGTTTGGCGACTTTTTTAATCAGGCTCATTACTTTGTCCTGCAGACCCTGACCGATGATGTTGCTCACCATAGTGTTGCAGGTAGAAGCAAAAGCCCAGGTACCGATGCTAACGATGCCGAATATGGAGCGTAGTATTTGTGAAGCCGCGAGTTCTTTCTGGCCCAGGTGCTCAATGTAGATAAAGAATACCTGCCAGCCGCCGATGCTGAAAAGATACTGCACAACCAAGGGCGCGGAAACTTTGAGCGAACGCCGGGAGAGCTTTGTGTCGAAAGCGAAGAACCGGTGGATAGGATAGGTGTGGTAATAACGCTTGAAATAGAAGATGCCATACATAACGAAGCAGAAGCCGGCCTCTGCAATGATAGAGGCCACAGCAGCCCCCTGCAGGCCCCATTCGGGGAAGCCGTGGTTGCCGAAAATGAGGAGGTAGTCGAAAAGGATGTTAAGGGCAGCATTGGTGAGGGAACCCCATATCAGGTATTTGGATTTGCGGATAGAAATGTAGAAAGCATTGATAAGCTGGGTAAGCATGAGGAAGGGCAGGCCCCAGACACGACTGTACAGGAAGCGAATGCTGAGGTAGGCATTTTCGCCGCTGTTGAGACTGTAGCCGAATATGAGCGGTGTGAGCCATAGTGAGATCATCATCATACCCAATGAGAAGGCGACTGCCAGTAAGATACCATTGGAGAATACCTTTGTGAGACCTTCGGCATCTCCTTCGCCGGCGCGGCGGGCGAGCTGGACATTGAGTCCGCCGTTGAGTCCGTTGCCGATCATTGCGAGGGTGAGGTAGAAGATGCCGGCCAGGCCGTTCACTCCTAACTCCTTTTCGCCAAGCCTGCCCAGGAAGGCAGTGTTGGCGAGAAAACTGATCTGAGGAATGAAGAGCGCCAGGGAGATAGGAGCCGCCAACCTTATGATGTCTTTATTGGTTACTGATACCTTCACGCCTGTGTTATCTGAAAATCATTAATTTACCTTGTCCTGAGCGCCAATGTTGTCTCGCGATGCTGCAATTGTCGCAAATTTATTCTATAATTGTGTGTATTCTACTGATAGAGGGATGATAGAGGTAAGTAATAATACATCGGGCCGCCAGGCCTATAACCTGCATACCGGAGACTCACTGCTCAGCCAGGTGAACCGTGTAATATGTATACTGATGCCGAGGGCGCTGGCGCTGGCCGGTTTTAGTGATAAGGGCGACTTGCTGATGATCCGCTATAACGACTACAAAAAGAACTTACCCCCGTGGATACTTGATTTTTTTGAGCACCAATTCATAAATGAGCCGCTGCTTGCAGCACCGCATAAGATAACTGCCGCCTATATAGCCTCTGACAAGTGTATGCTGGTGCCCGATGTGCTGTATAACAGTGATGCCGCGGAAAAGTGGATGAGGCAGCTGCAGTTTGTAGAAGGCAACGAGATAATAACGCCTCATCATTTGGCGGATGATAAAGCCCAATATCTATATGCCTGGCCGGCAGCAATAAGGAGCCTGCTGACAAGGTATTTTGCCAAGGGCAAGGAATTCCCGTTTGCGAGCTACCAGTTTTACAAGCCGGCGAAGATAGAATATGCTCTGCTATGTGCTGTGACGCCGGACTTTGCCTATGCCACGCTTTATAAGAAGGGCAGCCTGCAATGGCACCAGGGCTTTGAATACCAGAATGCAGAGGATATAGCCTTTAAGATACAGATGCTGTGCAAACAGAATGATATAGACCCGGTGAAACTAAACCTGCAATGTACGGGCGTGGCCAAAAGCATGAACGGCATTGTCCAGGGCCTGTCGCAGTATTTCCCGCAACTAAAGGATGGTACCGGCAATGTAAGCTCCAATGATGCGAGCTGGGTAAGCTCCATCTCTTTGTTT
>DASPNB010000486.1:0-3775 GCA_035626755.1 Flavipsychrobacter sp. | reverse complement strand
AGATGGAAAAGGCCATTCAACCTGAAAGCCTTAAGGCTTGCAAAGAATGAGATTCCAATAGCTATTATATAAGCTGCCTTGATGTAGGCCATACTGGCTTATTTAAATGGGTAATGAAGATGAACTTTCGCAGTCTTTTTCCGGTGGGCAGGGTGATCCCGTGTCCAAATCCGCGTGGCCTGAGGGTTTCCTCTGATCCCAACCGGGTCTTTCTTCTATGTAGAATTCCTTCTGTGCACCATTAATTGTTTCCGTTAGAATGAACTGGACCAGTAACCGCCTGAGCAGGTGACTACCTATACCCTGAATTTCGTTATCTGTATAAGACGTAAGAAATGCCCTTATTCCAGTTGCCTCCTGGCAATCCAATTCGGAATACAACTCAGCAATTTTTTCTTTGGAGTATAAAATGCTTTTGGTATCTGTTGGACTGAGCCCTGAGGTAGCTGTAAGAATCGGTAGTTTAAAAGACTGATAATTACTGACCCACTCACTGGCAAGGCTTCTGGAAATTAATGTGGGCGCTTCTCCAGGGTTAAGAATATAATAATCACCACTATCAGTATACATTATTGTGCCTGCAATAAGATTAACTGGTGCATAGATCAGTGTCATTAATCCGCCGGAATTATTGGGCACGCCCGGCAACCCTTCATCTGAATAAGAAGCCAGGTAGATTCTAACACCGTCAAAGCCCATTAACCTGTCTAACAAAGCCCGGAAATGAACTGTTTGGTAAAAGAAAGAAGATGCGTCATGATGATTTAAGTGCGTTACCAGTGGAGCGAATTTATTTGTCATAAACCAGGCCCGGCGCCTCATGGTATCAGCTTTAGTTACATGTATGGATGGCTGCTGAATAAGCTCACAATGTGGCATAGTTGTAAAGTTTAATGTTTTTAAATGGTCTGAAACCCGGGTGTTGAACAGACAATAATTCTACGCTCTAAGTACGTACATAAGCGTGCTGTAGAAAATAGTGAAAACACCTAATTGAACCCGCCCACTATACGGGGGTGCGGCAAACTTGCCGGCACTGGAACCGCCCGGGAGCAAAACGGTTAAAAGACGGTTTTTACAGGAACAGGCCGCATTGTAGCTTTCAAATAAAAATGAATACGTCACTACGCCACTGCAATGCCGGTTATTATCTTGAATTTCTTGATAACATCCTGGAGGTTTATAAAAACAATGATTGGCCAGCCAATAGGCCGGTATTTTTAGTGGATAATAAGGGACCCTGCTATGTCATAGGACCATTTATTCCTGAAGGAATTCCTATTGAAACAGCGTCTGACGGCTTTAGGCCAGGTGAAAATATTGAGAAAGGCAATGCTATTATGGTGGCAGGGCCTGGGCTGGACTGGCAGGCCCAAACAGTGGTTAAAGTTGTGAGAGCAAGCGTGTTATCCCATTTCAGGTACGCCGTCTTAGTATGCTACAATGATACCGCCCTGGCAGTGCCGGGCAACCATATTTTTATGGTAAAAGGCAAGAAGCTTATTACGGCAGACAGGTTAATAAAAACTGATAAGCTTATAGCAGCCAATGGAGATGAAATAGAAATTAAATCGATTCACAACGGAGAATATTGGGGCGGGTTCCAACATATTTCAATTGAAAGGAACCTGGAGCAACAAGACCTGTCAAATCGATTTATCAATACAAATGGCGTAATAAGCGGCGATTATTCCGTTTCGATATTACATTCAGGTAAGCAACTGGAAGAGTTTATGCTCCCGGAATTTTACGAAAGGCCAATTGTGGGATCCTATGAGTACCTGGAAAAATATGGAGATGAGTGCCTGAAACGTCCAACAGTAAGTACGGGATATATAAAAATAATTGACCGCCGCCCTGACGCAGGCTTTAAGGATAATGGTTTTATTTCCGCGTTTGATGCCCGCATCAATATACCACCTACAGCACATTGTTTCCTGCCGGAAAAGCAAGCCTTTAGCAAGAGAGGTAACAAGGCCAGGGCCCTCTCTGATTACCGCATGATATTTTTAACTGAACAGATAGTGGAGCGGTTTAGGCAGAAATATTCCCATATAAATATTTGCATTGATTGGAATGACAATACGGCGAATGGTTGTTCATGGATAGATATGCAACAGGGCGGAGAGCGGCATATAGCCCTTCGCGGAGGGCTGTTCCGCCAATTGTTTCTAAAAGAAGAAGGGCTTTCACTTGTAATAGCGCATGAAGTAGGCCATCATACCAGGCATAAAAATGTATTTAAGGACGGTCTAACATGCGAAGGAACTTCAGACTACCTTGCTGTTAACAGGATCATGCCAGAAGTAGGCCTCGGCGATCCCGCGATAATTCTGGAATCAATAGACCAAATGGCCCATTTTTTACGGACCCCCAATAATCCCACCATTCCAGGCGGAGTTGCTAACTGCGGGCACCCAACATTAGAATGCAGGATAGCTACATTCCATGTAGCACTGTCAATGGGCTCCAACATACCTGGCTGCGCTATATAACGCGTTTGAGTTCTTTTTGATAAAATTCTGCGGTGCATCATACCCTGTTTTTATCTATATTGAACCCATGCAATCAAAGAACTTCCAAATTGGTTTTGGCAATTACGACAAAAGCCCTGAACACTACCACCTGGATGAAAACAATCCGCTAAAGGCTGCTATCTTCCTTGCACTCCGCCTGGGCAAACCATTGCTCATAACCGGCGAGCCGGGCACGGGCAAAACACAACTTGCCTACTGGGCCGCGTGGTACCTGAACGCTCAAAACGATGATAACCTTACGGAGTTTCTCCCAGCCCCTTTTGTTTATCATACAAAAAGTAATTCCTCCGGCAGGGACCTGTTTTATAACTACGATGCCATTTCACACTTCCAGGACAAGGAAGGAAGAAAAAAGGTAACGGAGTTCATCACATTGAACGCAATGGGCTTGGCTATTTGCCAAACCAAAGGAAGGAATGCAGTGAAGGAAGAACTTGCAGGTATCAGGAACCTTGAAAGCATACATCCCGAGCCTCGGAGCTCTGTGCTGCTGATAGATGAAATAGACAAGGCGCCGCGCGATTTTTGTAATGACCTGCTCAATGAGATCGAGAACAATAAATTCTTCATTCCTGAAATTGAAACAGGAATTACAAAGAGCGATAACAGGAAAACAAGGAACCTCGTAATTCTCACAAGTAACAGCGAGAAAGGATTGCCCGATGCATTCCTGCGCCGCTGCCTGTTCTATCACATACCTTTTCCGGGTGAGAGTGATCTTATCAGGATCATCGTTTCAAGGATCAGCCCATTCCTGCAGGAAATAGAAGCTAATTCACATACAAATTTTGAAGATCATTATAAGCGCGCATTGAAATTATTTCATTTGATAAGGAGCAAAAGCTACGTGAAGCCACCTTCCACAAGCGAGCTGCTTGACTGGATAAAAGTGCTGCACATGGAAAACCTGATCAGGGAAGAGTTCAACGAAAAAAATATCGAGTTCCTTCCGCCACATCGCAGGCAGGCGCTGCAACTGAGCCTTTATACCTTGCTGAAAACAAAAGAAGACCTCGATGAGATCGAGCATTTTCTAAAGTTTAAGTAACTGCAATTGGAACCGGGAAATGATTATAAGATTCCGCTGGAGAATTTACTGGGTGTTCTCAGGAGCAATGGCTACGAGCTGTCCATAGAGCAGATACTCGAGATCCAATCTGCATTGCTCACAACCGGTATCAGCGGTGCAAGTGTGCGGGAGCTCAAATTCATTTTAGCACCCATCATTGCCAAAAGCG
>DASPNB010000485.1:0-4180 GCA_035626755.1 Flavipsychrobacter sp. | reverse complement strand
CTTTGCTCTCCGCTCGAAGGTCAAAAGGTCACACTTTTGGCTTTTTGATTTACGTGAGGCGGGAAGTTCTTTAAAGAATCATGGCAAATCTTCTGAATCTGGAGAATCGTGGTTCAAAACATACGGGCATAGTTCAACGGTAGAATAGAGGTCTCCAAAACCTTTGATCGTGGTTCGAATCCGCGTGCCCGTGCAAACAGTTTTAAAAGCGTGGTTAATCCCTTAATCAGATTAATCCCGGTTCAAACAATTTATTATGGCAAAATTCGGTACTTATATACAAGAGGCCTACGATGAGCTGGTCCACAAGGTTAGCTGGCCATCATGGGATGAGTTGCAGCAAACTACCGCTATCGTTCTGGTAGCTCTTGCTCTTATTACCCTGCTCATATTCGGTATGGATATAGCAGCTGACAAGGTAATGACAATGCTCTACAGCCTGTTACACTAAAAACCGTAAAAATGACTGAAGTTACAAGCAACCAGGAAACGAATACTATCAACCAGGATACCAAATGGTATGTGCTGCGCGTAGTAAGCGGCAAGGAAAAGAAGGTAAAGGAATACCTGGATAAAGAAGTAAGTATTTATCAGTGGGGTAACGTTATCCTGCAGGTGCTTTGCCCGGTTGAAAAAGTGTTTAAGGTAGCCGGTGGCAAAAAGGTACTTCGTGAAAAAATATTGTTCCCGGGTTACCTGATGCTTGAAGCCGTAGATGGCAAGCTTACCGATGATATGGTGCAGCACATTAAGAATGTTACCAATGTAATTCACTTCCTGGGTAAAGATCATCCCACAGCACTTCGTAAATCGGAAGTGAACAAGATGTTTGGTAAGATGGATGAAGTGTCAGAACAAGGTATCGGACTTGCAGATCCTTATATTATTGGTGAAACAGTAAAGATCGTAGACGGACCTTTCAACGACTTCAACGGCACTGTAGAAGAAGTGAACGAAGAGAAGAAGAAACTGAAAGTAGTAGTAAAGATCTTCGGCCGTGCTACACCGGTAGAGTTGAACTATATGCAGGTGGAAAAAATAGCTTAAAAGAAATCAATCAATATCGGAAGCCGTCCTTTATGGGCGGCTTTCTTATTTTATCTTTGTTCTAAACAGTTCAAATGGAACTCCATCCTTCTCTTGAAAGCCTGCTTGACTACCAGCACGAGACCATAGCTCAAGTAATTAAGAATGCCAGGCCCGAAGATCTCACCCGCGAGATAAACCCCGGCAAATGGTCTGTAAGCGACAACATCATTCACCTGTATATTTACCTGCGTGAATTTGAAAAGAGGTTGGAGCTTATTTGCACAAGCACAAAAGAACCTTCTTTCAAACGCTACGTGGCCGACGAAGATCCGCAGTTCAAGGCGAGCAGGAACATGGATGTACAAAAAGCATTGGCGGAATATGTGAAGGACAGGCAGATGCTGTACAACACCATCATGGAGCTTCCCGATGATTGCCTGGATAAATATGGTCTTCATCCTAAGTTTGGCAGGCTAAGTACAGAGCAGTGGATAGAATTCTTCCTGCTGCACGAAGCGCATCACATTTTTACCATTTTTCAGTTGGTAAACAGGGCCGGGTAATTAGCCTTCAAGGTGAATGGAAATGACGATCATCCTTGTACGCAAGGTGTGGATAGCATTTGATAGCTGGATATTCGGGTCTTTGAAATGCTGGTTCATCAATCCCTGGCTAAGCTTTATTTCGGGAGAGAAAATGAAGTTGGGATTAAAGAACTCAAAGCCTACGCCTAATTCATAACCAACGTCCATCGGGCTTACCTTCAGCCACTCGTCGCTTCTGCGTGAGCGGGCATTGGACGACATGTCATAATCAAACTTACCACCCAGCATTCCGTAAAAGCGGAAGTTGCCTATACGGTCGCTCTTGAATTTCAGTTGCAACGGCAGATGCATGTATATTGATTCGATAGCCCGCGTAGAAGTGGAGTCGGGGAACATATTAAACTTCAGCTTCTTTTCTGCAAATACCAGCGAGGGTACAAAACGGAGATCTATAAAGTTGCTTAGCTTAAGGTTGGCCATTAACCCTAGGTTAAATCCGGGACTCCAGAATGGTGTTATCCTGCGGAAAGTATCAGTTTCGGCAAATGAATTTTCGTAGGTAATGCGGTAATTGGAAACATTGGCAGCAAAGGTGAGGCCGAAATAATAGCGCTTATCATCATGGTCCGCCATATTCATCGCCTTGCGCTGTGCTGAGACAGTGCCAGTTACGAATATGAAACAAACTAGTATTAATAGACTGCGAAAGCGCATTAAAATTTCAATAAGGATGTATAACGTACCTGCACGAAGATACAGTATGCTGGATTTTATACAATAGCAGGTTTTAACATAATCATGCCGCCATTTTGCATTATTCCGGCAGATTCTCCTTTGCACGCTGTTCTTTCACAAAATCGTAACCAAAGCTTAATTTCTTGCCTGTTGGCGACCTTTTATCAATCATACGCCAGAAGGGAGTGATCTTAGATATGGCCTTACCCTGCTGGTATTCATCATATGCATTTTCTGCCACTATCCTCAGGAAGATGCCTGAGGTGAGGGGACAGGTGGTATCTGCATTATATTCGGCTGCCAGGTCTTCGCGCATTTGCATCAGCGATGTATGCACTCCTGTAGGGATGTTACGGATATAGGCATCCACTACCTTTGGCGTTGCGATCAGCATCTTTGATCCCTTTTCTACCCCTGCGAAGGTTTTGCCGGCTATCTCCACTACAGGTTCTCGGCCGTCATTCATTTTATCTGCCCAGGTCTTTCGTTTATATGCCATGTTAATGTTTGCTGATGATATTGATGGACATTTTCCCGGTGACATTCTCTTGTCTTAATGAGGCGAGGTAGCTCTCCACTACTTCTTCTTCCTCTGCTGCTACCTCAAACTCTTCACTGAAGGGCATCCTCAAGTGTTCTGCTTTCACAAAGGAATACCACAACTGCCCTTCTTCATGCCAGAGATAAAAACGAAGTGCTTCTGCTGTCGTTGCTGCCATTGCTGTTTTTGCGGCTTCCTTCAGCTTGTCTACAAAGTGCATGAGGTCATCAGCATGCACATCATTAATGATCCCCAGGTTTACTGCGATGCCATGGGTGTTTTCGGTTACTTCCTTTTCCATTTCGTCCAGGTTTTCCGGAATGAAGATGGGCCTTTCCAGCAGTTCACTCAGCTCGTCGTAAAATATGTCTATCGCTAAACTCATTTGCTTGCAGTGTAAAGTGTGGTAATGCCAAAAGTTAAAGGTCTTGCCTTTGCATCTTTAAAGCCGCACATAGTTAATATGTTAACCAGGCGCTCTCCTTCAGGGAAGGCGTCGACCGATTCGGGCAGATAAGTGTAGGCACGGCTATGTTTAGAGATCATGTTGCCCAGCGTGGGTAATATATACCGCGAGTAAAATTTGAACAATTGCTTCACAGGAAATTTTCCCGGATGGGAGAATTCTAATACAGCTAGTTTGCCCCCGGGACGCATTACACGACACATTTCTTTCAGGCCAGCCTCCAGGTTCTCGAAATTTCGGACGCCATAAGCGCAGGTTACTGCATCAAAAGCGTTATCGGCAAAGGGCAGTGCGGCGCTGTCGCCATTTTGCAGGCTTATGATGCCCGAAAGTCCCTTCGCTGCTATCTTTTTACGGCCCACTTCCAGCATTTGGTCGGCTATGTCAATGCCTATTATTCTTTTAGGCCGTGTCGCCATTGCTGCTATGGCCAGGTCACCCGTACCCGTAGCAACGTCCAATATCTGCTTCGGACCCACCGTCGCTATCTCACGAATGGCCTTTTTGCGCCATCCTTTGTCTATTCCAAGGGAAAGAAAATGGTTCAGGAAGTCATATTTACCGGCAATGTGGTTGAACATTTCGGCTACTTGTTCTTTCTTGCTTAAATTTGAGCCCGTATCCGGCAATACATTTGCCGCTGGGTTGTTGATCTCTGATGGCATTCCTGCAAAAGTACGCTACCATTACCAATGGAAATACGCTCCGCGAAATATTTGATCAGCAATCCCAAAGTGGAAGGATGTCCCAAGCCCGATAAGCCGGAATACGCTTTTATCGGCCGCTCTAATGTTGGAAAATCTTCGCTGATCAATATGATCACCAACCAGACCAAACTGGCCAAAACTTCCGGCAGCCCGGGAA
>DASPNB010000484.1:0-2217 GCA_035626755.1 Flavipsychrobacter sp. | reverse complement strand
CCTGATGCAGATGGGTAGATAATTGATTTTCAATACATAATCTTATAAAAAGCGGGTTGCCTTAAGGGGTTATCCCGCTTTTTTCTTACTGTTTTGACAGTGTGGTTTCCTGATTTAAGAATAAGATTTTCCTGATTATTAAAACGATTGTCTGCCGTTTGTCCTTTTTTTGTCACAAAATTGTAAAAAAACATGACAAAAGGATATATAGCATTAGCCGCGGCGGCGTTACTCACCACGCAGGTAAATGCACAGCAGGATGGCAAGAAACTGATAGAACAACTTTGCGGATGCTACGATGTAACATTTACCTATGCCGAAACATTCGCGCCGGACTCTAACTATAAGTTTCACGAAAGGGAAACTGCGCACGCAAGGGAATTGATCATTCCGATTGAAAAAACAGACAAGAAGATAGTATTGCAGCATATGCTGGTGGTCAGCGATAACTATATCATCAAACATTGGCGTGAAGACTGGGTATATGAATCACCCGAATTGCTGAACTATAAAGGCAATAATACCTGGACGAAAGAGAAAGTGGACAAGAAAGAGGTTGCCGGCAAATGGACACAAACAGTATGGCAGGTAGACGATATGCCCCGCTACCAGGGTTACAGCGCCTGGATAGATAACAACGGCAAAACTTATTGGGAGAATACAGCCTATGCTCCATTACCCCGCCGGGAATATACTACCCGTAGCGATTATAACCTGATGCGCAGAACCAATCGCATAATACCTGTCACCAACGGATGGATACATGAGCAAGACAATGACAAGATAATCCGTACAGCAAAAGGTGACAGCCTGCTGGTGCAGGAAAAAGGCATGAATATCTACAACAAAATAGATGACAGCAAATGCGCCAAAGCACTTGCCGCGTGGGAAGGAAGCAAGGAATTTTGGGTGGTGGTACGTAAGGAGTGGCAGAGCTATGTAGATAAGCAGTCTACACTTGTAGTAAAAGAAACTGTAGATGACGAAAAGCTGTATGAGCACTTGTATGTAATAGAGGCCGAATGGAAGGAGAAGAAGCTCAGCGAGAAGCAACTTACCAAACAAATCAAGGATCTTTTTGAAAGGTTTGTATCTGACAAAACAACAGCCTTGAACTAATCAGTACGAGGCCCGCATAATGCGGGCTTCAGTTTTTATGAGCTGTGGTCAGCCACTATCAGCCACTGCTTTTTTATCTTTCTGAATAACAAGGTAAAATAACCATTAGGATTGTCGTCTTTCCGCTGCAGGCTCCACCGTCCTGTTACAAAATAGTATTCATCAGACAGCCGCTTAAAAGACAAGGCCGAAAAGCTCAGGATGCCCATGGCATGTTTATCCGGGTAGGATTTTTTGTATCGCTCCAGGGTAGGCCTGTAGCCATAAACCGGGCCCTTGCTGCCGATGAACAAGAGGCTGTCGTTGTTCCAATACCCTTGCATATATCCTTCAATATTGCCTGCGTTCCATTCCATAGCCTGTTTGTCAAGCACAGCGGTAATTTCCCGCACGTCAGTCCCCCCTTGTGCAGTTGCAACCGTCAACGGAACGAGACATAGCAGCAGTATGATAAGTTGCTTCATACCCTAAAATAAATAAAGCAACCGATATAACAGTTGCTTTAGGTTATAGACTACAGGGGCTGGCATTAAGCAAAGCTCATGTAGGGTTTATAGGTTGGGTTTACAAGTCGTTTATAGGTACTGTAAAGAAAGTCAATCTTTATCAACGGGAAATCGTCATTCGACGAATGAACGTTTTCATTCAACGGAATACCGTTTTCATTCAACCAAATGAAATTGGGCCGTCAATAAATAAAAGTAAATCTTAAATTGTTCGTTACTGCCAGAACAAAATGAGTTCTGCAGGGGTCACCGCATCTTCTACACTGAATTCGCCGATCTTTGCCCGGCATAATTCCTGCAGGTAGGCGCCGCAGCCCAATGCCTGGCCGAAGTCGTGCGCCAGGGAGCGGATATAGGTTCCGGTGCTGCAGGCGACCCTGAAATGCACCTCGGGGAGTTTAACGACCGTAATTTCAAATTCCGTTATCTGTACCGGGCGGGGTTCCAGTCTTATCTCCTTGCCTGCGCGTGCGTATTCGTACGCCCGCTTACCATCCTTTTTAATAGCGGAATGGATGGGCGGCAATTGCAGGATGTCGCCTGTAAATTGCTTTGTCGTGTTTCGGATATCCTGTTCAGTCAGTGCATGGTA
>DASPNB010000483.1:0-5687 GCA_035626755.1 Flavipsychrobacter sp. | reverse complement strand
CCGAAAATGACGGACAGGGTAACACAATACAAGTAACAGAGTTCATCTCGGTAAGCGAATTCGCCAACCTGATGGACGTAAGTTTTGCTGATGTTATCAGCAAGTGTATGGGTCTTGGCATCATGGTGTCTATCAACCAGCGCCTTGATGCAGAAGTAATAGAACTGGTAGCAGAAGAATTTGGCTTTACTGTAGAATTCATCAACCTGCAGCAAGATGCTGATGAAGAGGAAGAAGAAGTAGATGCTGAAGAAGACCTGATATCGCGTGCGCCGATCGTTACCATCATGGGTCACGTTGACCATGGTAAAACATCGTTGCTTGACTATGTGCGTAATGCAAACGTGGTAGCCGGCGAGGCGGGTGGTATCACCCAGCACATAGGCGCCTACAGGGTAGAAACAGGAAGTGGTAAGAAAATTACCTTCCTTGATACTCCGGGTCACGAAGCATTTACCGCGATGCGTGCACGCGGTGCGAAGGTGGCCGATATCGCCGTTATAGTAGTAGCTGCCGATGATGCAATAATGCCTCAGACAAAAGAAGCGATATCGCACGCACAGGCTGCACAGCTCCCCATGGTATTTGCTATCAACAAAATTGATAAAGAAGGCGCCAACCCGGAAAAGATAAAAGAGCAACTTGCCAATATGAACATATTGGTGGAGGATTGGGGGGGCAAGTTCCAAAGCCAGGAAATATCTGCCAAGAAAGGGCTGAATATAGACCTGCTGCTTGAAAAAATAGGACTGGAAGCAGAACTGCTGGAACTGAAAGCAAATCCTGACCGCTATGCTACCGGTAGTGTGATTGAAGCCTCCCTGGATAAAGGACGTGGCTATCAATCGACCATACTGGTACAAAACGGCACATTGGAACAGGGCGATATGATCGCCTGCGGACAGTACTATGGTAAGATCAAGGCTATGTTTAACGAGCGTGGACAGCGCGTTGAGAAGGCAGGACCTTCATCGCCGGTACAGGTATTAGGCTTGAATGGTGCACCACAAGCAGGCGAAAAATTCAAAGTGTACGAAGACGAGAACGAGGCTAAAGAAATAGCAACCCACCGTTCACAAATCCTCCGTGAGCAAGGTATACGTGCGCGCAAGCACATCACGCTTGATGAAATCGGCCGCCGCCTGGCCCTGGGTAACTTCAAGGAACTGGGGATCATCATCAAAGGTGACTTCGATGGCTCGGTAGAGGCGCTGAGCGACTCACTACAAAAACTCTCTACTGAAGAAGTAGCTGTGAATGTAATACATAAAGGTGTTGGACAGATAACAGAGAGCGACGTGTCGCTGGCTACTGCATCCGATGCTATCATCATAGGCTTCCAGGTTCGTCCATCGCTGCAGGCTGCAAGGCTTGCGGAGCAGGAGAATATCGAAATCCGCACCTACTCTATTATCTACGATGCTATCGAAGAGATAAAGAGCGCTATGGAAGGCCTGTTGGAGCCGAAGATCGAGAAGAAAACTGTCTGCAATATAGAAGTACGCGAAGTGTACAAGATCGGCGGCGTAGGAACCATCGCAGGTTGCTATGTGCTGGATGGCAAGATGACACGCCAAACCAAGCTGAACCTCGTTCGCGATGGCATAGTAATATACAGCGGCGAACTTTCATCTCTGAAACGCTTCAAGGATGACGTGAAAGAGGTGAACGCGGGTTATGAGTGTGGTCTGATGATAAAGAACTACAACGACATCCGCGTAGCTGATATTATCGAAGGCTACGAAGAAGTGGAAGTAAAACGCACTTTGTAACGCAATTAAATAACCAGACAAACCGTTAACCTATCCGGGTTAACGGTTTGTTTTATAATTGAATAATCTGCAAGTAGAATAAGTAAAGATGCTTGATAAATTAGAGGCTATAAAAGCCCGTTTTGATGAACTGGGTGTTGCATTGACCAATCCTGAAGTGGTGAGTGACAATAAACGATTTTCCCAGGTTAGTCGCGAGTACCGCAAACTGGAGAATATAGTTACAGCCTACAAGAAATACAGAGCATGCCTGGACGGTATTGAATTTGCTAAAGAAGTACTGGCGAACGAAAGCGACGAAGACCTGAGGGAACTGGCTAAAGATGACCTGGCCGTACAGGAAGAGCAAAAAGAAACCCTGGAGGCTGAGATAAGGCAACTGCTGATACCGAAAGATCCGCAGGATGAGAAAAATGCCATCCTGGAAATACGTGCAGGTACAGGTGGTGACGAAGCCAGCCTTTTTGCCGGTGAACTGATGCGTATGTACATGCGCTATTGTGAAAGGCGGAACTGGAAAGTGGCTACACTTACAGAAACAGAAGGCACCGTAGGAGGATATAAGGAAGTGCAACTGGAAGTGATAGGTGAAGACGTGTACGGAACCCTGAAGTTTGAAAGCGGTGTGCATCGTGTGCAGCGTGTACCGGCTACAGAGGCAAGCGGACGTGTGCATACATCAGCCGCTACCGTAGCGGTAATGCCTGAAGCAGAAGAGATAGATTTTGAGTTAAAAGACAGCGACCTCAAAATGGAAACTGCGCGTAGCGGTGGTGCCGGCGGACAGAATGTGAACAAGGTGGAAACTAAAGTAATACTCACGCACGTGCCTACAGGCACTGTAATTACCTGCCAGACAGAACGTACACAACTTGGCAACAGGGAAAAGGCAACCGAAATGATGCGTACCAAACTGTATGAAGAGCAGGTGCGCAAGCAGGAAGACGAAATATCGCGCAGGCGTAAAAGCCTGGTGAGCACGGGTGACAGGTCTGCCAAGATACGTACCTATAACTATCCGCAGGGACGTGTAACAGACCATCGCATCAACATGACGATCTATTCACTGGACGCTTTTATAAATGGTGATATACAGGAAATGCTGGACGCGCTGCAATTTGCGGAGAACGCAGAAAAGATGCAGGCTGGTGAAACAGTGATTTAAGGGGGTTTTTTAGGATATTGCAGCGTAAATCTTTAAGTTTAGATTCATTTAACTATTATATATAATGAGCAACCCTCGTTTTGATCTTGTAGATATAGTTCAGACCATCAGAAAACGTTTTCGCTTCGTGATCATTGCAACTTGCGTTGCTGCTGTAATAGGCGTTATCTTCTATTTTGTAAAAGACAAAGAGTTCACTGCCAAAGCACAGTTCTTCGTTAGCAATCCCCTGATGTCCGACCGCAACACACTGTATGGTGGCGCTGACTCAAGGATGGACTACTTTGGCGACGAGGACGATGTAGACCGTGTACTGGCGCTTGCAGAATCGGATACCGTTATCATGAGAGTACTGGATCAATCGGGTCTTGCTCATGAAATGGATAAGGACCTGATAGATCCTAAGAATATAGACGACATGAAGAAGGTGTATATGAGTAACGTGAAGATAAAGCGTACTGAATACACCATGGTAGAAATACAATTCACTGATGAATCGCCTCAACGGGCGGCAAGAGTAGCAAACACCATAGTAAAGGTAATAGAAGAGGCCTATCGCAGCTTCTATAACACGCGCCGCGCTAATATCTATAGCTCGCTGAGCAAGAAATTTGCGGAACAGGACAGCGCCATACGAGTCATGACCGATACCCTGGCCAAACTGAGAGACAGATCTGGCATATATGACCTGGTAAGCCCGACGAGACTGAATATGGTAACGAGTGCGGTAAGCTCGAGGGGCGGAAATATAGGTATGGACTTGGAAGTGATCCAGAACATAGAAGCCTTGAAAGATGCCACGGTGATAGACCAGACGCGCATTGCGTCATTAATGCAGCAGTTTTCAACTGGCACCGGCAAAGATGACCTGGAACTACTACATGTAATATCTAATGCAAGACAACCGATAAGAGCCAAGGGGCCTAACGGCCTGATGACGCTCATCATAAGTTGTATGGTGGGCTTCTTTTTCAGTTGCATCTACGTTTTGCTATCCTCTTATTACAGGGTAATCATTTCTGTAGAACGCTGATGCCTCCGTTTCACCTCGATAATATATGGGGCAAGGCACTGGGCCTGGCAGTACTGGTGGGAAGCATCGGCCTTTTCGGCTGGACAGGTAACTACCTTTTCCTGACAGTGCCTTTCATTTATCTTTTCCTGTTGCTGGCCGGGCTGAACTTCAAGTTCGCGTACTGGATGCTACTGTTCACCATTCCTTTTTCGTTTCTCATATATATAGGACCGCTTTCTACCACCCTACCCGATGAGCCGATTATGTGGGCTTTCCTACTGATTTTTACATTGATGCTTGCCAGGAATCCTGCCATCTTGCCAGAGTGGTGGTGGCGCGAACCACTGGTGCTTGTTGTGGTTATGCAGTTCCTGTGGATGCTGGTGGCAGTAATATATTCCAAAGAGCTGGTGCTATCGATAAAATTCACCCTTGCCAAATGCTGGTTCCTGGTGTCGTTCTTCGTGATGCCTTTTTTCATATTTCGCGAGAAAAAAGACCTGAAGAGAGCTTTCCTGGTGCTCCTGGTCCCTATCCTGATCACCATGGTGATCATTATGATCCGCCACGGACTCGCAAATTTTAATTTTCGAAGAGTTGACCGCTCTATCAATCCGCTTTACTACAACCACGTAGAGTACTCAACAGTGCTTTCAATGTTTTTCCCCCTTCTGCTGGTAGCTTTGCTGCTCAACAAGGGCAGAACCGGCATAAAAATTCTCCTGGCAGCTATTATAGCATTCTTTCTCATAGCCATTTACCTGAGCTATGCCCGGGCAGCAATGCTGGCGGTCGTCTTTGCCGTTGCGGTGGGTATCAGCATAAGGCTACGTCTGGTGAACTTTATCATGCCCGTCTTTTATGCCGTAGTAATTCTGTTGATAGGCTATATGGTGCGGGACAATAAGTATATTGACTTCAGGCCCGACTTTCAGAAAACCTACATGCGCCGGGAGTTTACCGATCACATTATAGCCACCATAAAAGGACAGGACATGTCCTCAATGGAGAGGCTATACCGGTGGATAGCCGGTGTAAGAATGAGCAATGACAGACCTCTTACAGGCGTAGGACCTAATGCGTTTTACTATTACTACAAGCCCTATGCTGTTAGCTCTTTCCGGACGTACGTGAGCCGCAACGAGGAGCAGTCAACAACCCACAATTATTTTCTCTACATGCTGGTAGAGCAGGGCTGGCCGGCAATGATATTATATGCAGTATTGCTGGTTGTCTTTTTTGCACAGGCGCAAAAAATATATCACCGCTTCAAAGACCGGTTTTATAAGCTATGCACCCTGGGCGTAGCCATGATGTTCGCCGCAGGCTTCATCAATAATTTCTTTTCCGAACTACTGGAAACACATAAGGTAGGCTGCCTGTTCTTCCTCTCCGTAGCATTGCTGGTGATATTGAATAAGAAAAGTAAAGAAGAAGAAAAAGCCATTGCCGACGGCGATACTACACCTGTGCTATAGCGGGCTCTATCCAGGCTTCATTATCTTTTAGAAGTTGTATCAGTTCAGCAACAGCCACCTCGCTGGGCACATTCCTTTTTACTACTTCCTTGCCTTTATATAAAGTGATCTTACCGGGACCACTTCCTACATAGCCAAAGTCAGCATCAGCCATTTCGCCGGGACCGTTTACGATGCAGCCCATGATGGCGATCTTCACACCCTTCAGGTGACTGGTAGCAGATCGTATCAAAGCTGTTGTTTCCTGCAGATCAAAC
>DASPNB010000482.1:0-5393 GCA_035626755.1 Flavipsychrobacter sp. | reverse complement strand
ATTAAAGCTAACAATGCGCTCATCTTCACCGCTATCAATAGCCTACTCTTTGTAACAACGACCTGGTTTATCAACGAGATATGCTTTTACTTGTCTTTTGTGGCCCTGTTTGTTATCCTGTTCTATAGCTATACCAAGCGTTTTACGGCGCTATGCCACCTGGTTTTGGGCGTGGGCCTTTCTCTTGCCCCCATAGGTGCCTACATAGCAGTGACCGGAGTGTTTCATATCGTGCCTGTGCTTTTCGGTTTTTCAGTCTTTACATGGGTGGCAGGATTTGATATTATCTATGCGCTGCAGGATGAAGAGTTTGACAAGAGCCAGCAGTTGCACTCTATACCTGCAGCTCTGGGCAAGAAAAATGCCCTGCTTGTGTCTACTTTCATGCATATTGCCTCGGCAGCCTTTATAATTTCTGCGGGCGTGGCTGGACAGCTTGACTGGATATACTGGATAGGCGCTGCTTTCTATTGCAGTATGCTTGTATACCAGCACCTGCTGGTAAAGCCCAATGACCTGAGCAAAGTAAATATGGCCTTTGCTAACACAAACGGGCTGGCCAGCGTTATATTTGCGGTCTTTACCATCATTTCAATTCTTGTAGCATGAAAATAGCCTTGATAGGATACGGCAAAATGGGTAAGGCCATAGAAGAGATAGCCACGCAAAGAGGGCATGAAATAACCATGCGCATCGGCACTGCCAACAGGGATGAAATGACTAAAGAGAAGCTGCAGATGGCAGATGCTATTATTGAGTTTACCCGCCCTGAAGCCGCAAAAGAGAATGTGTTGCTTTGCCTTCAAGCGGGCGTACCCGTTGTTTGTGGCACTACCGGCTGGAATGATGAGCTCGCCATTGCCAAACTCAGCGCTACTGAAAACGAAACAGCTTTTTTGTGGGCATCTAACTTCTCTGTGGGTGTAAACCTCTTCTTTGAAGTAAACAAACTACTGGCCTCGCTGATGAATAACCAGGATGAGTACGAGATCAGCATAGAAGAAACACACCATACCCAGAAAAAAGACGCGCCAAGCGGCACCGCCATTACCCTGGCCGAACAGATACTGGAGAACATACAACGCAAAAAACACTGGGCAAGGGAAAGCACAAATAACCCGGATGAATTCCCGATCATTGCCCACCGCATAGATAATATACCCGGAACGCACAAGATCACCTATCATTCCGCGATAGATGATATAGAAATCACCCATACCGCCCACAACAGGCAGGGCTTTGCCCTGGGTGCCGTGCTGGCTGCTGAATTCATTGCAGGCAAGCGGGGTATTTTTACGATGATGGATGTACTGGGAATCCGTTAAGAGCGTATCTTGTACTTATAAACTAACGACTTATGCTGGCTCTCCTTTTCCTCCTGGTGTTCATTGGCATTGCTATTGCCTTTCTACTAACCCTCAGCAAAGCGCTGGAAGCAGTGCGACCTCAAAACCGCGCAACAGAACCGTCCTCGGTGTGGCTGATGCTGATACCGATCTTCAACCTGGTATGGCCATTTATTCTTTATAAAAAGATAGCAACCTCCCTAACGGCTGAATACCGTAGCAGGGGTATGAGTGAAAATGCAGATTCAACTTATGTGATAGGCGTCATTGCCAATTGCTGCATGATAATAAGCACCATCCTGAACATATCATCCAACGTTTCAGGTACTCAGCAGAGTATGCTCGCCAGCTTTTTCTCCCTGCCGGGACTTATCTTCTGGATTATTTATTGGGTGCAGATCAACAACCATAAGAACAGGGTCAAAAACCTACCGGGGGAACAAGGGGAAAGCCAGATATTTGATAACTAGGAAGCACCTTTACTTCTCCACCATCCTAATGCGTTTCGGCCTGATGACTTCGAACAGAAGATAGGCACGTCCATCAAACTCAATGAAAAGCTGCGGCTCGCGATACCAGGGCAATCCTGTACCGGACTTTTTATGTACCTGGATGTGGAGATGAGGCTCTAAACTAAACCCTGAGTTTCCGACTAATGCAAGGGGTTGGCCTAATGTCACTACATCACCTTCCTTCACCATTGCACTACCCTTCCTGTTATGTCCTAAAAAGACATAGCAGGAGTCTGTTTCTACTATCACAGCATTCAGGTTGGTAGGACCACGTTTCCTGATGCCGGGAGGATTATCAAAATTATCGTCTTTCACTCCTATCACCTTGCCCGCGCAGGGACTGAAAATGGTATCCCCATATATCTCGTAGTCTTCCAGGTTCTTTGAAAAAATACTATTAGCACGGTTACCATATTCATTCAACTTCACGATGTCGATTGCGTATACCGCTCCTCTGTAGCTATAGTGAAACATATTGGCCGGAAGCCCTTTGCCGCCTTGTAAGACGAAGTACTTACCCGTCTTTAAGGGAAAGGCCAGTGCTATACGCTCAGTAAACCCCGTGGTGCCCGTAAAGTAAAGGACACATAGTATGCTGAACAAAATCCCGAAACCAATGTTGAGCTTAATACGCCATTTATCATGCCGTCTCCTGATGGGGCGCTTACGCAGGAGACTATATACAAGGGTTAAAAGGTAAATGATACCAAAGATGAATTTGCAATGAATAGACAGATACACCCAGGCACCGTACAAATACATTAGCGTAGCCAGCGAGGCAGAAAAGAAAATCCTGTGCCAGCTAAAACGAAACGGCTTCCGCACTCCCCTAAGTAGTATCACCAGGCTCCATATTGCCAGGAATACTGTTACCCCTATAATCAGGTAGGTCAACATACTTTTACAGGCTGACGATCCCTGTCAGCCTGTAAAAGTTACGCATAAAGTAAGGAATGAAAAAATCATTAAGGATTATTTCGTTCCGGGTATTATTTTAAATGAAGATCGAAGTAATCTGTAACCTTCTGCATCAAGTGTACCCTATCCTTGCCGCGCACATTATGCGGATGGCCGGGATAGACAAAATAGTCGAGCTGCACACCCTCATCTACACAGGCCTTCACAAACTTTACAGAGTGCTGCCATACTACCACGTCATCATTTGTGCCATGTATGACAAGCAGTTCACCATCAAGGTTTTTCACTTTAGTAAGCAGGTTAGCATTATCATAGCCTTTTGGGTTTTCCAGAGGCGTGTCCATATAGCGCTCGGTGTACATTATTTCGTACATCTTCCAGTCTATAACCGGGCCGCCTGCCACTGCGCATTTAAACACCCCGGGATGATGTAACATTAACGATATCGTCATAAAGCCGCCATAACTCCAGCCATGAATGCCCAGGCGATTACCATCTACATATGACAGTGATTTGAGATAATCCACTCCTCTAAGCTGATCTTCCATTTCTGTTACACCTGAGTTGCGGAAGATGGCTTGTTCAAACTTGAGTCCCCTGTTGCCACTACCACGGCCATCCATGGTAAATATGATGTAGCCATGCTGGGCCATATACTCATACCAGAGGTTGCCGCTTGCCGGCCAGGCATTGTGTATCAGTTGCGCATGCGGACCGTTATATAAATACACAACAGTTGGGTATTTCTTCTTAGGATCAAAATCCGGAGGTAGTATCAGCTTGCCATAAAGTGGTGTACCATCTTTGGCTTTTAGTTCTACCGTCTTTACCTGCGCCCTGTTGTAGGCAGCCAGCGGATCTTCTGAAGTCAGCAGATTTTTGTTATAGTCGCCTGAAATAGTGCGTATAAGGCTTTTTCTTGGTACGTTATCAGAGTGGTAAGCATCATAAAGATATTCGCCGCTCTCACTGAGCCAGATATTGTGCATACCCTCGCCTTTATCTACATTACGGATGTTGCCTGACTCCCAATTAACCGCATAGGCATGTTTTTCCAGCGGAGACTCAAATGTAGAAGTGATAACTACTTCTTTAGCAGCCTTATTGAAGCCTGCTATTTCATTTACCACCCAGTCGCCATTTGTTACCTGCCTTATGAGCTTGCCGCTTACGTTATACAAATAGAGGTGCATATGCCCATCTCTCTGGCTCCACCAAAGAAACTCTTCATTGCTTCCCGGCAGGAAGTAGAGCGGATGCTGCGGCTCTACATATTTGTCGTCTGTTTCTTCAAAGAGAGTAGCCAGCATTTTACCTGTCTTTGCATCATACTTATTCAGCCAGAGATGGTTTTGCTCCCTGTTCAGAATACCAATAAAAATGAACTGCTCATCAGGACTCCAGGTTACGGCTGTCAGGTAGTGATCCTTGCCGGCACCGGTATTCATAGTTACCGTCTTCTTACTAGCGGGGTTAAACACACAAAGCGTTACCTGGTGAGAGGTATCACCGGCCATGGGGTATTTGATCATCTCAGCAACGGCAGGATCGCCCGCCCAGTTGATAATAGGATAATCCTTCACCATGGTTTGATCCATACGGTAGTAGGCGAGGTAATTGCCCTGCGGAGAAAGAAAGATGCCTTTGTCGATGCCAAATTCATTCCTGTGTACTGCCTGGCCGCTTATGATGTTCTTGTTGTTATTACTGGTAACGGTGAATTGCTTGCCGTTTTTATCTAGGTATAAATTGTTATCTATTGTGTAGGCAATGTTGTCGTGAGCATCTATCACGGTATTCTGCCCTTTTTCAGGTAAAGTATAGCGCACTTTCCAGGTAAGCTCGTTTCCACTGAAGGTGCCAAGCATTATTTTTTTGCCCTCCGTGAAGTAAACATGGTCCTTATCCAGCCAGGTGAGGGTGGGCATTCCCTTCAGCTCGGTGCTTAAGGCAGTGTTGAGCTGAGCCAGTGTTAATACGTCGCGGCTTTGTTCTGAGGGGAAATCTATCGAAGTCCATACATCCGCGCCATTTTTCTTCTCCACATGGAAGAAGGTATTAGTTGCAGGTCGCCAACTGCCTTGTTTCACACCCTTCACCGCCAACGTAGTGGTCATGCCGTTGACAGCCTCGGTCATGGTAAAATTCTTTTGTGCGGGGGCACTGAAATTTAAAATGAAAGCTGCGACTACAAACAGGCACACTTTTTTTATAATATCCATAAATGGCTGTTAATATACAGGCAAACATAGGGGATAGGGCTCAAATAATGAAGATCAGTATTGAATCCCCCCGTAACTTTAATCCGTAGATACAAGAAATGAAAAGACTTTTGATCATATTGCTGCTCGCCCTCCCCCTATTGGCGTTAGCTAAGAAGAACAAGAATAAGTACAACTGGATGAACGGCGATGAGGACTGGAGAAGGGTAAAACTGGAGTGGCAGGTGAACCCTGCTCACATCGGATCAATAGATACTGCACTGGTAGTAGCCAGCAATCGCCTGATGCAAAAAGACAGCCTTCGCTTTATGTGCGAGAAACTGCAAAAGGATAGGCTGCACTACTTCTTTGTGTATGTAAAAAACGGGACATGGCACGCTGTGCACCAAAACAAC
>DASPNB010000481.1:0-2807 GCA_035626755.1 Flavipsychrobacter sp. | reverse complement strand
CTATTCCGTATGAACCGGTTTGCTGTAAATAACCCAACGATTTAGCCGTTCCAAATGCCATATAATCTCCGTTACCGCTTGCTGATTTCGGAGTAGGGGCATTGATAAACGTCCATTCATTTGATGAACCTATGATAGGTACTTTTCCTTTTGAATGCACGTGCACAGTTCCTAAACCTTTACCAAAAGATTGAATATCGCTCCCATCTGCAGGTATAAAAGGATTCACTGTTGCATCTGCAATCTCCGGGTTTGTCTTTAATCCTGGTTTTGCATGAATTATCCTGTCTTCTGTAAATACACCGCCTTCTTCATGAAAGCCGCCCTGGTTGTCATTTCCCTTGAACTCATTATCTAAACGGTCGTTCCGGCTATTAGATCTTCTTACCATTTCCGCCATTCCCTGGCGTACAGTCCATGTTGGCAGTAATATTGGATCCTGCAAGGCACTTACCTGGGTTGTTTGGTGGTGCTTTTCGTTATCCTTCACCACATCTTCATCATGACCGTACACTATATATATTTTGCCATCATTAATTCCATCCGTCCCTATCCTTTTACCATTATTATCGTAATAATCGGCCATTGGCGACCTGCCATCGGGGTCTATAAACCTTACAGGATTACAAAAAGAGTAGTTATAATTAGACCAGGCAGTCATGGTGTGGCCAAGCGGGTCCGATGTACTCCATCTTCCTATTTGCGGATCGTACATTCTTGCTCCGTAGTCATACCATTGCAATGATAGTTCATCCTGTATTTCCTTGCCGTTGTACTGGTATTTGTTTTGAGCCCCGCTTACATAGTTACCCTGCATTGTCATTCCAAATGGATAGTAATCTGTTTTTTGTATGATGCGCGCGCTGCCTGTAGAAGGATTGCGGTCAAAGCAGATCCGCGTGTTACCGAGGTGATCTTTCAGGCTGTATTCATAATTGCACCCCATTGTAGTGAACACTACTCTTCCTTCACTCGTAGCTAATGATTGCAGCGTACCGTTCACATATTCGAAGCCATTGACATATTGTGTTGTAACGGTAGCACCTGCCAGCGGCGCTACCTGTTTGGACACCCGGACACCCAAAGCAGTATAGGCGTAAGTGATCTTGCCTTTGCCAGCTATCGTTACCTCTTCGGGCAGGTTTAAAAAATTGTATTTGATAGCAGTAATGCCTTTATTCTTATCCACCGTCATATTCCCATTGTCGTCATAGATATATTCTCCGGTATCTACGCTACCGTTCACAAATCCACCTGCTGCCGCAGCTCCTGCATTGTCTTCCACCTTTTTCAGCAGGTTGCCTGTATAAGTATAGCTAAGCGCATCGATGCTTTCCCGGGCTGTTGCTGCCGTTGGCCACTGGTAACGGTTAAGGCTCGTTATATTCCCATTCAGGTCATACGCTATCGTTTCATTGTTTCCATCTACTTCCTTCCATACAGCCGCCTTACTTGCATAGCGTGCATTCAACAACCTTCCCATAGGGTCATAGAAAAATGCATAATAACCCGGTTTGTTGCTGTAGCGGTCATTGTACCAAACCTCAGAAATATTGCCATTATAATATTTCACAGGACTGAATGGAGTGGCCTGGCCCTTGTTATATTTGATCTCCTCGCCAAAAAGATCTGTAGCCTCAGTCAAACTTGCATCGTTGATAGCAGTCAGCCATCCCCGGATATTGTAAGTGTAATCGATCTTTTGAAGGTAATTGAGCTGGTCTGTACTGTGCAGTTGCTTCTTTGTAGTTTGCCCAAGCTCATTGTATCCTTTATTCATGAGAACAACCATTGGCTGCTTTACCTCATCCCTTTCTACCTGGTGCGTTACAGACAATAACCTGCGGGCATGGTCATAATTGAATTGCTGCACCACGTAGATATCAGAGCTCCCTCCATGGTACGTTACTGTTTCCAGCGCGCTGCCCGTAAAATCAAACCGCGAAGTGACGATATCCATCCGGCCTAAAATATTGCCAGAGGCGGCTTGTATCACCCTTCCGTCCTTATCATAAAATGAAGACGTTGTAAGGTATTTGGCGGGGTTACTGCCAAGTACTTTCTGCTTGCTGCCCGTATATGCACCCTGGGTACGATAGCATGGCTCCGGCTCTGTACCCCTTCCAAGTGCGGTAAACCAGGTATCTGTAGTCAGATTATTAGAATCATAATCATAATCGTCATAATAGCTCACCGTAAAGAGTTCGAACTGCGCTGCATTCACCAGCTTCGGGAACGATTGGTTAAGGGTATAACCTTGCTGGGTAGAATAGTTGGCCGCAGTCCTGGATTCAAAAGTGGATGCTACGGCATTCACGGAATCCTGCATATTACTGCGACTTGCAGTTAAAGAAGTAGTATAGCTGCCTGTGAGCACCATCCTGCTTAAAGCATCATACTTGGTGAACACCCATTGCCCTTTCTTGCGTAATTCTCCATCCTGCACCAGCACTAACTGATCCTTGCTGTTATACACATTGTACACAGGCTGAACTCCCGGCAATTTTTTCTCTATGATCCTGCCCCATTCATCGTAATCATAAGTGAAGCACCATTTATCTATGAAGGTGCCGCTCAGCGTATAGCTTGTGCCTACTGTGTTATTCAGTTCTTTAACTCCCTCAGGCTGTATCACGGCGCGCAGGTAACCAAATGCATCGTAAACATTGTAGGTAAAGCTGTACTGTTCGCCGCCCATGTTTACTGCCTTCGCAAGCTTCTGCCCCCGCTTGTCAGTATACAGGTAGTAAGTAACGCCCTGTTCGTCTTTCGTTTCTGTTACCAGCAGATCACCCGGGCTATAGCTC
>DASPNB010000480.1:0-3539 GCA_035626755.1 Flavipsychrobacter sp. | reverse complement strand
CTCTCCACTTGTGGAGAGGGCCGGGGTGAGGTCCTCCACCACTTCTTTAAGCCCTTCCACCAGAAAGTCCAGGTATCTCCCCGCCTTCACCGCTTTCAGTTCTTCCATATGCGCCCTCACTTCGCCAAGCTTCATCAGTCTCCACCCAGCGCTCTTCCCCCTGTAGCCCGCTCTCCGCGCAGCCTCGTTAGGCTTGTGATCTTTCAGGTATTCCTCGCAAAATCTCCGCTGTTTATCTGTCAGCCCCATCTCACCTATATTTCTACAAACAATCTGCTCACACTCACACCCAGCATCTCCAGCACCTCGTTATACCGGTCTCTTATATCGGGGTTATACACCACATCGTCTTCGCAGGTGCTTATGTTATGCATAATGCTGGTATGGTGATACTCAAAGTGTTCTCCGATATCTTCCAGCATCATACCCAGGTGCTTTCTCATCACGCACATCATCATCTGCCTCGCCAGCACCATTATTCTTTGCCGCTTGCGGCCATACAGTTCATCTTCTCCTATGCCATGCACCTCGCACACAGCTTCCGCTATTTGGTCTATAGTCATTTTTGATAAGGTTTACAGTTAACAATCAATATTAATTATGAGTCATTGCAGCAGCTTTTCGGGCATTTCGCAATGATGGCGATGACAACTCAAAAAAATCCCCCTTGAGCGCAGGGCGCTGTGCGTGGGTGGCCGGTGCGCAGGCTTTGTGCGCAGGGGCCGGGGGATGTCCGTACAGCAGTCATACTATCAACACTGCCTTGTTGAGCACCCTGCAACATCATTATCTCACAACACAAACACACCATATACGGACATCTACATCATTTTCACATTAACACATCTGCACATTTCCACATTAGCTAGGCTGCTTTCGTCGTCAGTATCTTCTTAAACACCACGCTTGCACTCTGCTCTCCGTACTCCTTCTTCAGCAATCCATATTCCAGCAGCGATGCATAAGCCTCCGCCCTCACTCCCGGCTCCATTTCAGCGAACAGGTCTTTCAGCTGCTCTTCCACCAGCTCCGCCTTCAGGGCACTCACAGCCACCTCATCCCTTACCAGGAAGAATCTCAGGTGGTCCAGCACCGGGCTGTTATTTATCTCTTCTCCCTGGCGCCAGTATTGCTCTATGGTTTCTGTTATAGGAACTTCTGTAATAACACCGCCCTCGCTATGGGTGATACTCATATCCACTACACCGGTGCCATCCGTCAGCCAGTATTCAAAGTCAGCGCGCTTTATACAATACTCGCAGCTACGCCTGCCGTCACTTACATGGGCTACTATCTCTTCGCCCTTCAGTTCATAGTTGTTTACTCTCAGGTTCTTCATAGTTATAGGGTGTTAATATTCTTTATAATAATTGCAGGAAAGGTCCGGACGGAAAGGGTTCATCAGGGGCTGCGCTATTTAGTTTTCCTGGTGGTTTACAGGGGCTGTTAACTCAAAACATGCCGCCCTCCCTTCCTCGCATTATTATTTTCTATTCACTTTTTTCTTCATTTCTTTTATTAGCATCATTTCTCACATTTAAACATTAGTATTTTCACATCCCCACATTCTCACATTTCCACATTAGTATTCTCACATCAATTAAGTCATTGAGCAATTAAGTAATTGAGCAATTATTATAAGTTCCGCCTCGGGGCTAAGACTAACCCCCGCGGGTATAGGCTCTTCTTGCACATCCTCCCCAAACCTATCAACCCTCAAAAACAGGAGGCTGCGCAACGGGAACATAGGTGAGAAATACTGTCGTCCCCTCTCGCACATAGTGATGATCATAGAAGCTATTTTGAGCCTATCACTTTTTCAAAGAACTTTCCTTACCTTCACTTCCCCTCTCACCATACAAAGTTGAAAACTTTTTGACAATTTGACAACTTTTTGTAAACTTTTTGAAAAGAAGTTATCCACATGAAAAACACTACCCTCCCCGAACAGCGGCAAGCTTGGTTCCTGGAAGAAGTAAAACGCCTCATGTTAGAGTCCCCCGGCACCGAAATCGCCCGTAAAACGGGCATTTCCGAGGGTCAGGCCTCCAATCTCCTCAAGGGAAAACGCAATGTAACTGATGACTTTTTGAAAACCTTTTGTAAAGCCTTTAAGATCGACTATCGCCGCGCTGAACAGACCATTAAAGAGCGCGCCATTGCTGCCGAAGAGAATCAATTATCATATGAAATGAGTGTAAAACCCTCCAAAAGAAAGGAGGTAATAATTCTTGGTAAAAACCCCAATCAAAGACTCAAACCGGAACAATATGCAGAGGCCTTCGGCGACTGGGAGGGACTCCCAATGTACAATACTCCTATAACAGCCACATTTGTTGAAACCTATCGCGACGAGAACATTTACCAGCCGCAGTATTATTTGCATGATCCCCGTTTCCGCGACTGTGATTTTGGCGCCATAATAACTGGCGACTCCATGCACTCAGAGATCCGCCATGGCGACTTTGTAGCCTGCAAAGAGGTGACAGACACACGTTTCATCGTCTATGGCGATATTTATTACGTAGTAGCCTCTAACGGGCTTGAAACCTGCAAATACGTAAACATTGACCCGAAAAATCCGGACATCTTATTACTCGTGCCTAAAAATGAAAAATTGTCGCCCTCACCTTTACCTAAAGACATGCTGGTAAAGCTTTACAAGGTGCGTGGCATAGTACGGGGATACTAGGTTATCTACGCCATTTCTTATAAGGATAATGCCTGTTTTTCGGTACGTTATTGACAGTTATGGCAACGACAAAAAGTAACAGAACACCTGTCAAAACTGGCGATAGCACATAGCCATACCCTAGTGATTTTATTTTTTCCGAACCTATATTAGCGATCAATGCTGTTGCCCCGCCGGGTGGATGCATGCACTTAAGTACCTGCATCGCAACAATCGCCAGCGATACCGCCAGCGCCGACGATAACCACGGCAACTCCGGAACCAGTTTATAAATACTGACACCAATGATAGCACTGACGACATGGCCCAAAACGAGGTTACGAGGTTGGGCCAGCGGACTATTCGTAGCACCGAAGACCAATACCGCAGAAGCACCAAAGGAGCCGATAAGAAACAAGCTATCTGCTGGTTCAAATTTCGAACTTTGAATCAGGCCTATAGAGCCTATACCAATAAAGCTGCCAACAAACGTCCAGAAAAGGTCTAAAGGTTCAACAATTGTCTGCCGATATACTACATACTTGGTAATTCTGTAACTGCGTTTTATTCTTTCCTTCACAGACCTCTTTTTGGGCCGGCAAAGATACATCCGGAAACTGTAACAGTTGACAGATATTTTGTATTTTGAAAAACATGAAACATCTGTTGATGATTTTCTTTGTGCTATCATCTTTCCTCGTACAAGCACAACCCGATTCTAACATAGTACTCTTAAGTAGAGACAGTCTACCGAAAGAGCTGGATAAGAAATGGCTCTTCGCTTTTGGTGATGACACCGCCTATGCCGGCCCATCATATAATGATCAGCAGTGGCTCTTTATAGACGACCCGGCCCTTACAATACGCC
>DASPNB010000479.1:0-2094 GCA_035626755.1 Flavipsychrobacter sp. | reverse complement strand
CCGAGAAATTCATTTGAAAAGATGAAGCTGATGCTCCGGTTTCTTAACTCGATTTTTTCAAATATCTGCCACAGAGATGCTGTCAAATCGAATAGTGTATTCATTTGTTTTTGGAAAGGATGCGGGCCCCGGCCATAGATTTTCCTTAATGTGCCATCCTCATCTTCCAATTCTACTACGTCGTTGCTATCTACAGGGAACTGATATTCTCTGCCATCGGGAAGTTGGTATCGGTGCGATGCGAAGTATTTAGTATTACTTGCTATAGATAAACTATCTGTATTGGATGTTTTACTTAACTCTTCAAGTTTTTTCCGGTTTTCGGTAACTATTTCAAAGGTTTTACCTGGTAATTCAATGTCGGGGTTGAGTTCGATATTGGCGGTTTCTGTGAGGTTTAATCCCTTATAGCTCCACAAAGCAACATGTCCCTTGTTACAGTTGCTTTTTTCTTCGAAGTAATATTTCTCCCAATTTGATTTCAGGTAGCCTACACCCTTACCACAGGAAATTATAATTGTATCGGCATTTGCATCTTTTGACAATGCATATTCATCAGCGAGAGGCTTACCATTAGTATCTCGTCTGCAAGAGTATCCCACACCAAAGAAAACCTCTACATAAAAACCACCTTTATTATCGGTCACGAAATCCCTTAAAAAATGACCCTGTTGTAATATGCATTGAGTATTCTTAACCGCCTGTCCACTCTTAGAAATGATCTTGCCTTTTAAGTAGTAGCTACTAGCATGTCCCTGTGCTCTACATAACAGCATACACAAAACCACTAATATCGTCAATAGAACTCTCATAGACCCTTCCTAAAGTTACAAAAGCAGCCTTATCAATAGCTATTCCCCCTTCAGGGGGCCGGGGGGGGCACCGGGTCGTACCCATGCCCGCCCCACGGATGGCAGGAAGCGATGCGCTTTAGCGCCAGCCAACCGCCCTTAAAAGGCCCATGCTTCTTGATGGCTTCTATACCATAAGCACTGCAGGTAGGCGTATATCGGCACTTCGCCCCGAACAGCGGCGAGATGAACGCCTGGTATACCTTTATCAGGCCAGTAAATAATATGCTGAATAGCTTACGCATTGTATAGCTCTCCCAATTTCTCTGCAACCTTAATCACGGCTTGTTCTACCACCGTGTACTCGGGAAGTGTGTCTCCTGTAAAAATAAGAAATAGCTGCACCTGCTTGTCAGTTTCTACTGAGTTGTAAAGGGTTTGTTTATTCAGCCTCCATGCCTCCACCATCAGCCTGCGTATCCTGTGCCTGTCCACGGATGAACTGAAACGTTTCTTAGGCACTGAAAATCCTACCCGCACAGGGGAAGGCTCCCCGGCCCTGGTAATAGAAATATGTACTGCCTTTATAGGAAAAACAGAAAACGCTTTCCCGGTCTGGAAAAGCGTATCGATATGCTGCTCGCGTTTGAGCCGCTCGTATGCTTTGAATGTATTACGAATGGCCTACGTTTTTAATAGTTTACTTAAGACGGAGCTCGTCTGATACTGTCAGTTTCTTGCGTCCTTTCTTGCGGCGAGAAGCCAATACTTTACGGCCGTTTGCCGATTCCATACGCTTACGGAATCCATGTACTGATTTACGACGACGGCGGTGTGGTTGGAATGTACGTTTCATAACTCTATTATTTGCCCTTTTGCAAGGGAGTGCAAAGGTAAGAGTAAAAAATGAAACAGAAAAGTAATTTTAGCTCTCTTTTTTAGCCGAACCCTTGCCAGTAAGGCTTTTATGAAAAAATATTCAAACATGTAACCTTTTTCGGCCTCATCCGTTATAGCTTTACATCATAAAGCTATACGTCATGAAAAAACTACCCTTTTTCGCCCTTTTGGCCCTGGCTCTGGCAACCACTGCCTGCAACCGCAAAAACTGCTGGAAATGTACCACCATATTCTCCAGCTCAGAAACTCCTTTCCCGGCTCTTCCAGGCGCTTCTGCCGCCCGGGCAACTTACTGCGATAAAACAGAGGCAGAAATCCGCCAGATAGAAAAAGACGGCACCGGCGTGCAAACTTACACCAACAATGGCAAGACCCATTCCTCTTCCGCCGCTACTACCTGTAA
>DASPNB010000478.1:0-2347 GCA_035626755.1 Flavipsychrobacter sp. | reverse complement strand
CTGGAGAGGCAACAAAGGCATGCGTAGAAGCAAGGCCGTCATTACGTTTTGCAAAATTGCGGTTAAATGAAGTTACGATCGTGTTCTTGCGGTTAGGATCATCTATGTGACGGGCCCACTGACCGATGCAAGGGCCGCAGGCATTCGCCAGCACTACCCCACCCATCTTGTCAAATGTTTCCAGCATCCCATCGCGATCAATGGTATAGCGTACCATCTCCGAACCCGGTGTAATGGTAAATTCACTGCGGGCCTTCAGACCTTTATCCATAGCGTTCTTCGCTATGAAAGCAGATCGTGAAATATCTTCGTAAGAAGAGTTCGTGCAAGAACCTATCAAGGCAACTTCCACATCTTCAGGCCAGCCATGTTGCTTCAGCGTTTCAGCCATCTGGCTGATCGGCGTAGCCAGGTCTGGCGTGAATGGACCATTTACATATGGTTCCAGTTCATCCAGGTTTATTTCTATCAGTTGGTCGTAGAATACTTCGGGGTTGGTATAAACTTCAGCATCAGGACGCAGGTGCGCTTTAATGCCGTCAGCCAGCTTCGCTATCTCTTCACGGTTCGTACTGCGCAGGTAGTCGCCCATCTTATCATCGTAAGCAAACAGCGAACAGGTTGCGCCTATTTCAGCACCCATATTACAGATCGTTGCTTTACCGGTACAGCTCAGGCTTTCAGCACCTTCACCAAAATACTCAACTATAGCGCCGGTTCCACCCTTTACGGTAAGGATACCTGCTACTTTCAGTATAATGTCTTTAGCAGAAGTCCATCCGTTCATTCTACCGGTAAGCTTTACGCCTATCAGTTTGGGCATTTTCAGTTCCCATGGCAGGCCGGCCATCACGTCCACAGCATCAGCACCACCAACACCAATGGCGATCATACCAAGACCACCCGCATTTGGAGTGTGACTGTCGGTGCCTATCATCATACCTCCGGGAAATGCATAGTTCTCAAGCACCACCTGGTGAATGATACCCGCACCCGGCTTCCAGAATCCGATACCGTATTTATTAGAGATAGAAGCCAGGAAGTCATACACTTCTTTGTTCACGTCATTGGCTATAGCCAGATCTTCCTTGGCACCTACTTTTGCCTGTATCAGGTGATCGCAGTGCACTGTGCTTGGTACAGCTACTTTGTTGCGTCCGCAGGTCATAAATTGCAGCAGCGCCATCTGCGCTGTAGCATCTTGCATAGCTACGCGGTCGGGAGCAAAATTCACGTAGTCTTTCCCTCGTTCATAAGCCCTGTTTACATTGTCGTAAGCGTGAGAGTACAGAATTTTCTCTGCCTGGGTAAGAGGACGTCCTAGTAACTTCCTTGCCGCTTCAATTTTTTGTTCCAGTCCGCCGTAAACTTGCTGAATAAGGTCGAGATCAAATGCCATTGCAATATTTTGGTTTTAGATTTTTAAAAGACGGTGCGAAATTATTCAAAATGAAAGAGATTATGAAAATATTATGACAATATTGGCATAGACAGAGGGTCATACATATGCCCCGTTTTAATAGGTGTCAGATTTTACAAGTCTGCGACAGCGTTTTTTCTGAATAATTGTTCATATTTGCTACTCCACTAACAGAAAGGGATTTATTATAGTCATGCGTAGGAAGAGTATTTTCATTTTAACTGCTTGTTTATTAGTTGCAGGCACTTGCTTTGCCCAAACCAAAAAACCGACCACAAAGCCTAAACCTAAGCCAAAGACTACGACGGTAAAGAAAACTACT
The DNA here is from genome assembly GCA_035626755.1 of Flavipsychrobacter sp. Taxonomy (GTDB): domain Bacteria; phylum Bacteroidota; class Bacteroidia; order Chitinophagales; family Chitinophagaceae; genus MKUN01. The sequence continues at coordinate 605 of DASPNB010000478.1, read as the reverse complement.
CCCCCGCCGGCCGCGGAAGAAAGGGAACCTGTATGCTATCCGCTGAAAGAGGTAAAAGACTACTACAAAATAGACCTGAAAGACTCAAAGTTTAAATCCGACTTCGACGAGATATTCGAACTGAGCCCCTACGATTACTCCGGCTATTCCGTTAAGAGCATCATCGAAAATACTATCCGCATGAGGCAGGGTAACGATGCAGCCAACTCACTGGATATATTTGCGGGCGGAAATTACGCTGAGATCAGCTTCAACAGCAGCGCTCACAAAAAAGCTATTATCGATGAAATCTGTAAGCTCTTCGCCAACCCCGATGAATTTGAGAAATACATCAATAAGCTGAAGAAGATGCCGAAATAAGGACAGCTTACTTTCCAGATAATACAAGAAAGGCTACCACCGGCAGCCTTTCTCTATTTATGATCGATATAGGTTTTATTGAATTCTTAGCCCCTTTAGGGGTTGGGGTTTACGGGAAGATACCCAGTTCTTCGTAAGCAACGCCTACTTTATCGATAGCAACGATGAAAGCAGCTGTACGCATATCTGTCATGTTGTTCTTAAGCATAGCCTCGCGGATCTCGTGGTAAGAACCTATCATAGTG
>DASPNB010000477.1:0-4644 GCA_035626755.1 Flavipsychrobacter sp. | reverse complement strand
TATAGATTTTGACCCCAACGCCGGCATTAATAACGTTACGGCAAATGGAACTTTCCCGGATAATTTTGTTTTAAGGCTTGATGCCGGGGGAAACTTTTTATCCCAATGTCACATCGGAAATGGGGATTGGACCTATGGACGCGATTTGGCCCTTGATGGATCTGATAATATTTATTTAGCCGGCGCTTTCGCTGATATGTTAGACCTTGATCCCGGCGTGGGAACTTATACAGTAGGCACCTTTCCCTCGTACAATGCTTACGTTCTGAAGCTTTCTTCTTCTTTGAATGCCAGGAATGTTTTTTCCGTTGGTGTTCCAGCATTCATCTACCCTAACCCCGCCACCGACGAACTCACCATCAAAACCGAAGAACAATACCAATCCTATACCATCTCCAACAGCCTCGGCCAGCAAATAATAAAAGCTGACTTAAGGGCTAAGGAAACTAAGGTGGATATCAGGAGCTTGCCTCCTGGTCTCTATTACCTGAACATAATAGGCGAGAACGAAACTAACGTAAGGAAATTTGTGAAGATTTAAGATGCTGGTTCAAATACCGCTAAAAAGCTTCTGCGAAAAGCTGCCTATAAAAGGGGCAGCTTTTTTCTTGCCATTGATCGCACCCCAAACGCCAATCAGCCAGCACACGAGCAGTAGGCCGCTGAGGACAACCAGCAACACATAGGGAAACCTTCCCCACACATACAGCACAGCCAGGAAGTTGACAATGAAAGAAATGATATGCAGCAGCAGTGTTTGCCTTAAATGAAAGCCGGAAAACTCATCCTTATTTGCACGGTAAATAAGGAAATAAGCTATCAGCCAGCCAATAAAAGTTATATAGCAGACAATAGCTGCCGTTTTCGGGTTGTCCGGCGAACCTAAAAAGGGTTTTTCTCCGTTTCGTTGATATGTATTCATGTTCAGCAGCGCAAAACAATAATACCAAAGCTCAAAAAACTTTTGGTAATTATCGCTAAAAAGGGACAAAAATATTTTGCAATATGAAAAACACGCCTTATCTTTGTCCCAACAAAGCACTAATTTATGTTCGCTCAGTTCAAGACTTTACCGCAATTATTTGACTTCTTTAAGGATGAACAAACCTGTTTAGAATACTGGGAGCAAATCCGCTGGGGTGGTGAACCTGAGTGTCCTCATTGCGGACATAACCAAGCCTATAAGACAGATCGCGGCTATAAGTGTAAGAACAAAGAATGTCAAAAAAAGTTCACTAGCAAGGTAGGTTCAATATTTGAATCTTCTAAGCTCCCCCTGCGCACATGGTTTGGTGCAATTTACCTGTGCTGCAACCATAAAAAGGGTGTTAGCTCTATGCAGATAGCTAGGGACTTAGGAATACACCAGAAAAGCGCTTGGTTTATGTTACACCGTATTCGTGAAACTTTCCGCGAAATCAATCCTCAAATCTTAGGTGGTGAAGGTGTGATAGTAGAGGCAGATACTACCATTGTAGGCGGTAAGGCAAAGAACATGCACACAAAGAAGCGTATGGACACCCTTAACCCTAAACGTGGCGGCAAGGGCAATAAAACCCATATTGCAGCCTATTTAGAGCGCGGCGGTAGTGTACGTATGGACGTGGTAGATAGTCACGAAAAGGAAAACGAATTACTTGTAAAGCACGTTTGCACTTCAAGTGTGCTTATGACTGATACAGCCGCTAACCTCCGTGCAGTGGGCAGGAACTACGCTTTTCACGGTGTAGTAGATCACAGCCGCGATGAATACGTTTGTAAGGAAAACAAGGCTATCCACACTAACACGGTTGAGGGCGTTTTCAGCCAATTTGACCGCATGGTGATGGGAACCTATCACAACATCTCTAAGAAGCACATGCAAGCATACGCAAACGAATGTGCATACCGTTACAACACCCGTAAGTCACAAGACCCAATAAGGTTTGAATGTGTGGTATTGCGTTGTTCTGGGGTGCGTGTAAAGTATAATGTATTGACAGGAAAGGCGTAACTTTACAGAACGGGAAAACCGCCTTGCAGGGCGGTTCACTTTATATCTTTTAGCGGTTGCAGCCGCGTTGTTTAATCTACTGTAAAGATATTCTTTATAGTGGAGTTAAACAATTTTTATGTCTGCTTTTCATCTTTGTTTAGGTATTTCTTTAGTTGCCACCGTAGCAACAATAGCATTAACGTTATTGCCGCGCCGCTCAAAAAATAAGCTACGTACCGCCAGTTCACAGTGTGTTTCTCATAAAATTCAGTCAGTTGAAAAAAGCCAAGAATGGCCATCACACCTGTCGCCACAGCAATACAAATATTTACAAGATATTGGTTTTTGGACAGCACCGCCTGTTCTTCTGCCAAACGGACTTGGTTGCGGGATGTTTCTGCCCTCCATAAAGCTTCAGCCTCCATCTTATCCTGCTGTTCCTGAATCTTAGCGTTATATGCCTCGATCGTTTTACACTGCTTAAGTTCTCTCCCCTTGTCTGTCAGCTCTCGGTACATCTTCCATTCATCCTGAATATCACTTCTCGTAATAGCAAACCCGTTCTCTACCAGATAGTCTAACACCTTGTCGTCTTTAAGGTACTGTATATAACTCCGCTTAAATTCTTCCTTCCTTTCCTCATCAAGCCTCGCAACATCTGCCTCTGTATATTTATGCCAACGATTTGAGGCGCCCTCCTTTGGCACTACTTTCGTTGGAAAAAATGTCGGCACCAATGTAAATGCTCCATACTGTTGCGCCATTTCAATTATTCTGCTAACATGGCTTATTACTTCATCCTCGGACATCACGGGAGCGGCCGTGCAAAATGTATCGTAATCGCCGAAAGCCCTTAAACAGGCTCCATAATAAGAAAATCTTAAAATCCGCTGCCCGTCCGATTCGCTTTTGAGCACAGCTAAGCCATAATGCAACATAGCGTCCTCCAAATTCTTATACACCCCTTTCTCTTTGAACTGATTGATTATTTTAACCCGATCAGCCTCTAAATCGTCTCGATCGCTCGCCCCATTAGTACGGTGTGTTTTTTCCAGATTAAAATTTTCGTCCTCTGGAAGAACCTTTAAAAGATAATTTAGTAACGCTACTTCTTCCGCATTAATATCGACTCTCATAATGTAAGTTGGGAGATTAAATATAACAAAATCATTTTGTGATTAATCCCTAACTTTACCCTATGGCAAAAGCGAAAAAAGCCAAAGCAAGGCCCGAAAAGTACGCGGATAAGGTAAAGCTCAATACCTCATTCGATAAGGCTTTAAAAGCACTTGCAAAGGACGCAAATAAGAAGGTGAAGGAGGGGCTACCCAATTCCCCTAAAAGCGAATAGCCAACACCGCTAAGTGTCAGCTATTCTAATGTTCGGTACGACCAAGCACCCCACATCCCTTATAGATGAGCAAAACCGTGCCAGCGAACGCCACTATAAAGGTACATTCTCATATCTATACTATTCTTATCCCATTTCAGCGATAGTTACCAAACTTTTCCACAAAGCCTCTCCCGACTTATATCATCCGCCTAACTCCATCGTAACTTTGTATCATTGTCAGCCGAAGCGTTTTCAGGAGGATAGGGGATAGTCCTGCCGCGCTTTGCATTTGCCGGTGGCTCAGTCAAAGGCAAAAAGTGGAGTATGCCCTTTGAACTGCGCGGCGTCTGTACCGGCCCTCAGCCGTGAGTACGCGTCACTAACTATGGAATACAAATGGCATTCCCTCTCAGGGGCTGTTCCGAAGCGTTGGGAAAAAGTGGATTCTAACTATGTGACAATGAGAGAACACAACCCAAAAAAACAGGAAACAAAAAGGAAACAAAAGCGAAACAAAAAGGAAATGACTGTAACTCCACTGTAAACAAAAAGGAACTGTCTGTAACTTCACTGTAAACAAAAAGGAACATGAAGAAATATGCAGCCCGCGTCAACGCTGAATTCCTTTCAAAAAATGTTCGTCAAAATGTAAACAAACCCTTTTTTCTTTAACTTTCTATTTATGAGAATAGCAACATACAATGTCAATGGTGTCAATGGCCGGCTTCCCGTTCTTCTTCGCTGGCTGGAGGAAACTAAGCCGGATGTAGCCTGCCTGCAGGAGCTCAAAGCGCCCCAGGAGAAGTTCCCGGAGCAGGCCATCAGGGACTTGGGTTATAACGTCATCTGGCACGGACAAAAGAGTTGGAATGGTGTAGCTATTCTCTCCCGCAACGCGGAGATTACCGAGCGCCGCCGTGTTCTGCCCGGTGACCCTGAAGACGAGCATAGCCGCTACATCGAGGCTGTCGTGAACGGTGTTATCATTGGTTGTTTGTATCTGCCAAATGGTAATCCTGTCGATAGTCCTAAGTTTGATTACAAGCTCCGTTGGTTCCAGCGCCTGCAGCTGCACGCGGCAGAACTGATTGCTTCCGGCCGTCCCACTATTCTTACGGGGGACTATAACGTGATGCCCACCGAAAAAGATGTCTATAAACCCGAGCGCTGGACCAATGATGCGCTCTTTCGCCCGGAAACAAAGGAAGCTTTTGCCAAATTAATGGGCCAGGGCTGGACAGATGCGATCAGAACACTGTATCCGGAGGAAACTATCTATACTTTCTGGGACTATTTCCGGGATGCCTACGGAAGAAACGCAGGTCTCCGTATAGAC
>DASPNB010000476.1:0-7244 GCA_035626755.1 Flavipsychrobacter sp. | reverse complement strand
TGTTTGCCACCGGGTGTATTTGCAGCATTTGCAACTCCCTGAGTGCCATATACCGCATACTGGCCTGAAACATCTGGTCCTTTCATCCAGGTCCATTCGTTAGCTGATACATCGTATTTCCAAAGATCGCTTAGCATTGAGTTGCCTCCCACGGAAGCAAAGCCATCCCCTCCGAATATCCAGAAGTCGCCCGAGGCATCTTTCCAGCAGATGGCGTAGCACCTTGCTCCAGGTTTGTTAGTGGCGCTTGAGGTACCCAAGGTGCCATAGATGCCGAGTTGGTTAGTTGTATTGTCTCCGTTCATCCAGGTCCATTCGCCGGTGGCTATGTCAAATTTCCAAAGATCATTGAGACGCCCGATAGCGCTTGTTGTCAGGCCAATGCCACCTAATAACCATAAGTTTCCTGTATTGTCGGTCCATGCTACTGCACCCTCGCGTGCGCCGGGTTTGTTGTTAGCATCAGAAACGCCGAGCGTACCATAAACGCCAAATTGCGTTGTGGTATTGGCTCCAGCCATCCAGGTCCATTCACCAGAAACAATATCGTAACGCCACAGATCATTGAGCACATTTGCACCGCCGGCTGTTGCATAACCGTTACCTCCAAAAAGCCAGAGGTCGCCTGTTGCATCTACCCATGTAGCGGCCCCTGTTCTACCGCCCGGCTTGTTGGTTGCAGCGCTGGTGCCGAGTGTGCCGTAAACGCCATGCTGATTAATGATATTATCACCATCTATCCAAGTCCACATATTGGTACCAATGTCGTATTTCCAGAGATCGTTGAGTCTACCGGTGCCCCCGGTAGAAGCGTAGCCATTACCGCCAAAGAGCCAAAGGTTGCCAGCGGCGTCCCTCCAACCCATGGCTGAGTGGCGTTTGCCGGGTTTGTTAGCTGCATTTGCTACTCCCTGGGTGCCGTATACACCGTGAGTAACATCGCCGACATCTCCTTTCATCCAAGTCCACTGACCGGTGGCAGGATCGAATTTCCAGAGATCATTGAGATTAAGAGCATTGGTACGATTCTGGGGATAACCGTTACCGCCGAACAGCCAGAATTTGCCGGAGGCATCGGTCCAATACACGGCTCCTTCACGGCCACCGGGAATATTTGATGAGCTGGCGACGCCTTGTGTTCCGTAGTCGGGATAGAGGGCCGGACGGTTGTAGCCGTGCATCCATGTCCATTCATAGTTCTGAGCGAGCGCGGCATTAGTTGATAACAGCAGGAGTAAAAAGAAATGAAATACTTGTTTGTTCATATAGGTGAGATTTTAGTTTTAATGTTGGGGTAATATATATATACGCAAATATATGCGCCAGAATGACATTTCAAAATAATTTATGTTTTTGAAAGCAGGCTGGATAAGGCATACCGTGAAATGACGGTAGCGTCTGCTTTGTGTGAACTGTGGATGAAGTCTGCAGTTTTCACATTTCTATAAAGCAGACAGGAATAGTTTTTTCGGTAATGCGGTGAATTAAAAAGAGAAGACCATGAGAACGATAGTATTTGTGATGATGATAACGTGCAGTTTATTGCTGGGCTCTTGTGCTACTTATAATGAAACACGGAAAGCTGATCCTACTGAGGCGCCTTATGCTCCTCTTGATAAAGTAAAGCCGGGCAATAATTTCCAGAACCAGAGATAGACAGTTTGCCGGTTGCGCGGTTCAGCTTTTGGAGTATCCGGGCTTTGTCAAGCTGAAGACTGTTCAGAGACAGCTTTTTATTGCTGGTTCCGGATGCCCTTCGGAACATCCGGAACAGCGGGGGACGTAGTCGGAGAGTATGCTGAGCGGGTTGTGAAACTTGTCGCTATTGTGGATATGTTTTGCCAATCAATGCTCTCTAGAAATCAATAATTGGTAATTTTACAATTATGATGAATGCATTTAACTGGTTGCGTCCACGGAAAGATTCAAGTGTAGATTTTAGAGGTTTTATTAAAGAAATTAAAAGTGGCAGAAGAGATATTTTGATAATACTTGAGGTGCCTGAATCAAACTTTTCAGATGCAAGTTTTGAAGAGCTCCTTTCAAATGAAGCTGATGTGTTAAGTGGGGTGAATCGTGTGCAAATGAACTTTCGGAACGTATTTTTTTCGATTTTTCATTCTTGTTTAATAAAACATATTGATGATGGCAGCATAAAATTTGTCTTTTATACGCAGACAAGGGATTTTCAAAAGATAATGTCGTTTTCGAGCATACTTTTTGAGGAGATAGGCCCAGGGATGTATGATAATGAGCGTTTCGTTTCTTTTTTAGACAGTCAGGCCGTTCAGCAATTGTGTCACGATAAATACAATTGTGAAAAGGATATAGTTCATTATTGGGGATTTGAGAATATTAGTCTAGTTCTGCAGTATAAGCCAGATCCTTACCAACAGTTTTCTTTAATGCTTACGATATCGCAAGAGAAGAGTTTGGATAAGGAGGTGCGGAAAAAGGGAACTGTTCTACAATTGCTCGATTTCGATTTGAACACACTCTTTTTAATGAATGAAATTGAAGGTAAGCAGCACGTGAATGATGAGGGCATCGTTTTTACAGATTTCAATGTTTACTGTGGAAATGATATCGGCCTTGGATTTGATACTCTTCAAATTAGAATTTTTGAAGATGGAGCTTTTTTTGATGAAGAAAGGCAGACAAACGTGACACTATCTTCATCAAAGAAAATGAATCTAAAGCAGAAGACATATGCAATAGAAAAGCTTCTGAGTTTGTATGGCGATGATGATAGGTCGTCGGGTTACTTGGCGTATCACGAGATAGAAATATTAGAGAATTCTGAATTCTGGACGGGTAGAAGTTGGAGTTTTAATGCAGAACACAGGTTGTGGGATATGAACAACGATGGTGAACGGCTCGTATATTCGGTGACAATTAGTGATTATAACGATGTTGAGGGTTTTAATGTTTCAATCTTGGGATATAATAAGCTAAGGCTGTTCGCCGATGTTTAGGAGCTTGACAAGTTCCTGTGCAATTTCATCGATACTATAAAGAGCGGTGTTTAGTGCGATCTTATCGGCCAAGCTTGGACTGTAATTCAATACATCATTTTTGGTAACTCTATGCCAAATCGGTAATATGACTTTTACCCCATCAACTTCACGTGCGACAAGACCATTTAATTCGTAGTCTGGCCAGTTTTTTTTGAAGAAATCTGGAGAGAATACAACGATTCCATATCGAGATGACTTGAGCCCCTCATCAATTTTTTTTCTTAGACTATCTCCGACCTTTAATTGATGTTCATCGTACCACACGTTACAGCCCATGTCGACAAGTTTTAGCGCTAGGGGTCTGACAAAATCTCCTTTATCTTCTGTCGCATGTGATATAAAAAAGTCATGGGTTTTAGATATGGTGTGTGTGATTTGAGCATGCTGTTGTTCAAGAGTTTTAATCATGCTTCTTTGTTGAGCTATGGTAGAGTCCATGTCTTTTTGTAATTGTTGTTGGATTTGAATAATGCGATGATTTTCTCTTATTCGATCATCTTTTTGCTTTTGATGTAATCTAGCCTCCTCTTTTACGACCTCCTGTTTTTTTCTAGCTAGTAGTTGTGCTTTTTCAGACATTTTTTTTTGATGATCGCTCTTCTTTTTTAAAATGTTTACAATATCGGTTTGATATGACCGAATTTGTCGATTTTTACTTTCGAGGGATGAGACAGAGGTATTTTTGTTTATAGACCGTTTGATAGTATCTATCTGTGATAGTTTATTTAATTCTTTGGCAGATTCATCAGCGAGTTTTTTTTGAAAATCTGCTATGTCTTTTTCCAGACGGGCGACTTGGTCGTAAAGCAGTTGTAAGCTCATAGAGAATATTTAATTGGACAAAAGTAATGGGTGTGCTATTCGCAATCTTAAAAAGATATACACAGTAGTTTTCAAGTTAGCTATGTAGGAAAGATCTATCTAAGAAATGACTTAGAATCGGGAGTCCTATTTAGATATTCAGCTATAACTGAACAATATTGGTCTATTGCGAGAGAAAATAGATAGTTGATTCCATTTTTTCTTTGCATTATTTCAACCCAATTAATAATTCTTGCTAGGTCTGGGGCTTCATAGTGTTTCGCATTCCTAGTTGATTTTATGTACTGAAGGTCTTCGTAGTCAATGACGGAAAGGCTTGCTAAGTAGTATTCAGAATTCTCACGTTCCTGATTAGGTTTAGATAAATTTACTAAGGCGAACTGTACATCCCACGAATTGTGCTGTATTGTTGTTATGTGAAAATTTACATCACGTAACAATTTGAAAAAGTGGATTAATGGATAGGGTAAATTGTCAGTGATAATTTCATCCAAACCACCACTATTATATTCTTTAAAGATTTGACTTATTCCAACGAACTCATTTAAGGCAGCTCTAAAATATGCTGCTCGAAAGTTGGTGTCTTTTTCGTGGAATAATGTAAAAAGGAAATGATAACACGCATTTATCCGTTCATTTAGGTATCCAAGGCGGTTTAGAACAGGATATTTACCCGCGCCAAATTCTAAAAGCAATGGAAATGCTTTTGGAATATCGGGAAGGAGATCGAAATCGAGATTTTTCATTATCGAATATCTGCTTGCAAGTAATAAAAAAGGGCAATGGCTGCCCTTTTTTTGTTAATGTTCTAGCAATTACCTCGCAGCTTTATACCTCAAATCAACCTCGTTCCAATTGATCACATTCCATATCGCATTCAGGTAGTCGGGACGACGGTTTTGGTAGTGAAGGTAGTAGGCGTGTTCCCAAACGTCGATGCCGAGGATGGGTGTGCCTTTTACATCGGCTACGTCCATGAGGGGATTGTCCTGGTTAGGGGTGCTGGTAACTTCCAGCTTACCGTCTTTTACTATCAGCCATGCCCAGCCTGAACCGAAGCGCGTAGTGCCTGCTGCATTCATTTTTTCTTTCAGTCCGTCGAGAGAACCGAAGGCTTCGTTGATAGCAGTTGCCAGGTCGCCGGATGGAGCGCCGCCGCCGGGGCCGAGAATGCTCCAGAATAAAGTGTGGTTATAATGTCCGCCGCCATTGTTGCGAACTGCAGCAGGGTAGGCAGATATATTATCCATCAGTTGCTCCAGGGTCTTTCCTTCACCATCGGTGCCGGCCAGGGCCTTATTGAGGTTATCAACATAAGCCTGGTGGTGCTTGCCGTGGTGTATCTGCATGGTTTGTGCATCTATGTGAGGCTCCAGCGCATCGTACGCATATGGTAAAGCGGGAAGTGAGTGTGCCATAGTATATAAAATTGTTGTTTTGGTTAAGAACACAAATTTAAGCTTATGCAGGGAAGCACCCAATTAAGAGACGTTAGTAATAATAATTTGAAATAAGCGTATAGGCGATCCTACAAAAAAAACAGTTGGCAGTATGTTTAAAAGCCTGATAATTAGATAGCTGTAGCCACATATTGATTTTTGACGAGTTGAAAGCTGTGCCTGCTTTGCCATAATATCAATAAGCCTTATGAGTGATGAGGAGGGTATGCCGTATATTTGACAGCGTTTTTTAAAGAACGGATATAAGAACCTAATGAGTTTACCTTCATTGTCCCTGCGTCGCCCGGTAATGGCTATTGTGCTCAATATCATTATCATAGTGTTTGGCATGATAGGGTTCAACTTCCTGGGAATACGCGATTACCCATCCATAGACCCGCCGATAGTGAACGTGCGCACCTCCTACTCGGGCGCCAACCCATCGGTGATGGAGATGCAGATAACCGAGCCCCTGGAAAAGTCTATTAACGGTATAGCAGGTATCAAGACCATCTCTTCTACCTCCTCTGTGGGTAGCAGTAATATAACCGTGGAGTTTGACCTGGGGGTGGACCTGGAAGCAGCGACCAACGATGTGCGCGATAAAGTATCGCAGGCACTGCGCAACCTGCCGCAGGATATAGATGCCCCACCGGTGGTATCGAAGTCGGACGCGAACTCGCAGTTTATCATTTCCATGACGGTGCAGAGTGATACCCGCAACACCATGGAGCTGACGGCCTTTGGTGAGAATGTGCTGGTGGAAAGGCTGCAAACCATACCGGGGGTTAGCCGTATACAGATATGGGGCGAGCGCCGCTTTAGTATGCGGCTGTGGCTGGACCCTGTGCGCATGGCGGGATATGGCGTCACCTTTGGAGATGTGCAGGAGGCGCTGAACAAACAGAACGTGGAGCTGCCTTCAGGTAAACTGAGCGGGGCGCAGACGGAACTGACAGTCCGTACTTACGGAAGGCTGGAAACGGAAGAAGAATTCAATAACCTGATAATAATGAACCGCGACAGCACCGATATTCACCTGCGTGATATTGGTGAGGCGGTGCTGGGACCTGAGAACGAAGAAACCGTTCTGAAAGAAAGCAATTCGCCAATGATAGCACTGGCTATTATTCCTCAGCCGGGATCCAACTATGTGGCAATAGCTGATGAATTCTATAAGCGCTATGAGGACATTAAGAAAGATGTGCCCCAGGATATAAGGATAAATATAGCACTGGATAATACGCAGACTATTAAGGCATCGATATCGGAGGTGGAAGAAACACTCTTCATAGCGTTTGGACTGGTGGTGCTTATTATTTATCTCTTCTTCCGCGACTGGCTGATAGCGCTTCGCCCGCTGATAGATATACCTGTGAGCCTGATAGCGGCCTTCTTTATTATGTACCTGATGGGCTTCACCATCAATATTCTTACCCTGCTTGCTATAGTGCTGGCAACAGGACTAGTGGTGGATGACGGGATAGTAGTGACAGAGAATATCTTTAAAAAGATAGAGCAGGGGATGGAGAAGCGGAAAGCTGCCAAGGAAGGGAGCGAGGAGATATACTTCGCTGTAATTTCTACTTCCATAACGCTGGCGGTGGTATTTCTACCAATAGTGTTTTTGCAGGGTTTTACGGGAAGACTGTTCCGGGAGTTTGGTATAGTAGTGGCAGGTGCGGTGCTGGTATCGGCTTTTGTTTCGCTGACGCTTACGCCGGTGCTGAACGTGTATCTCACACGCAAAGTGCATAAGCCATCGAGGTTCTATGTGCGTACAGAGCCCTTTTTCCTGGGAATGGAAAGAGGCTATAAGAAAGGACTGATATGGATAATGCGCAGGCGCTGGCTGGCCCTGACAGGTATAGTAGCCTGCTTTGCGATCATCTACCTGATAGGGACCTCATTGCAATCGGAACTGGCGCCGCTGGAAGACAGGTCGAGATTCAGATACATGGTGACC
>DASPNB010000475.1:0-3074 GCA_035626755.1 Flavipsychrobacter sp. | reverse complement strand
GTAAATCCGAAAAAGAAGAAAAAAAAGAAACAATAACGTTCCTCGTTACAGCACCCCTTAAAATGGATACCTCCATTGTTAAGGAATATGTCTGCCAGATACGCTCTATTAGCCATATAGAGCTAAGAGCCCAGGAAAAAGGATATCTGCAGAATATCTACGTGGATGAAGGCCGGTTTGTAAAAAAAGGACAACTTCTCTTCCGCATTATGCCAACGCTCTACGAAGCCGAACTACAGAAAGCACGGGCCGAAGCAAAAGTTGCTGAAATAGAATTCCAAAATACTACTGCACTCGCCGAGAAAAATGTAATCTCCTCAAATGAATTAGCGATGAGCAAAGCCAAATACCAAAAAGCTAAAGCTGAAATGTCCTTGGCCCAGGTACATCTTAGTTTCACTGAGATACGCGCGCCTTTCGACGGTATTATCGACCGCTTTCATGTCAGGCTGGGCAGCCTGGTAGACGAAGGGGACTTACTCACTAATCTCTCCGACAATAGCAAAATGTGGGTCTATTTCAATGTACCCGAAGCGGAATACCTCGACTATAAAACCAACGCAAAAAAGGACAGCCTCTTTAAGGTCAACTTACTGATGGCCAACCACGAAATGTTTGAATATCCGGGCATAGTCGAAACAATAGAAGCCGACTTTAACAACGAAACCGGCAACATTGCCTTCAGAGCTACTTTCCCCAATCCCAAAGGCCTGCTCCGTCACAGCGAAACCGGCAATATTGAAATGCTCGTGCCTTTCAAAAACGCCCTGATCATTCCTCAGAAAGCCACTTTTGAAATACTGGACAAAAAATATGTTTTCGTTGTAGACAAGAATAAAACTGTCCATTCAAGAGAAATATCTATTGCCGCTGAAATGCCTGACCTGTATGTAATCAAAGATGGTCTTACAGAAAACGAGCGAATCCTGTTAGAAGGCATTCGCAAAGTAAAGGATAAGGACAAGATCAGTTACAACTACGAGGAACCTCGAAAAGTGGTCAATAACCTAAAGGTTTACGTAGAATAAATCATCCTTTAAAACACAATAAAATGTTCAATAGTTTCATTCGCAGGCCGGTACTGTCCATTGTGCTGTCGCTCATGATCATATTCATGGGAATACTGGCCATTAAAAGTTTGCCGATATCCCAGTTCCCCGACATCTCCCCGCCTATGGTAATTGTCAGGGCTTCTTATCCCGGCGCCAGTGCTGATGTGCTGACCCAATCCGTTCTCATACCTATGGAACAGGCCATCAACGGTGTTCCCGGAATGAAATACATGACCTCCGATGCCACCAGCGCGGGCGAGGCCAACATACAGGTGGTATTTGATCTCGGTACCGACCCCGACCAGGCCGTGGTAAACATCAATACCCGCATCGCCCAGGTAACCAACCGGCTGCCCGTGCTGGTGCAGCGTGAGGGAATTATTGTAAGCAGGCAGCAGCCAAACATGCTTATGTATGTGAACCTGTATAGCAAAGATCCGCATGCTGACATGAAATTCCTTTTCAATTTCGCAGGCGTTAACATTCTGCCCGAGGTACAAAGAATTACCGGAGTCGGCCAGGCTTCTATTTTGGGTAGCCGTCAGTATGCAATGCGTATCTGGCTTAAGCCCGATCGCATGCGCGCCTACAACATATCCACCGAAGAGGTAATGAAAGCGCTCGGAGAGCAAAGCATCATTGGCTCCCCCGGTCGCATAGGGCGCGGCGACGGTAGTCGCTCACAGGCGCTGGAATATGTCCTTTCTTACCAGGGGCGGTATAATGAGCCGGAGCAATATAGAGACGTGATTGTCCGCGCCAATCCTGACGGCGAACTTTTACACTTGAAAGACGTAGCAGATGTGGAATTCGGATCAGAGTATTACGACATCTACTCTAATAAAGACAACTCCCCATCTGCAGCCATCGTTCTGAAACAAACCTACGGCAGCAACGCCAGCGATGTAATAGAAAGAGTTAAAGCAAAACTGGAGGAAATAAAAGGCAGTTCTTTCCCTCCGGGAATGGACTATGAGATAAGCTACGACGTATCTACATTTCTTGATGCTTCTATAGAAAAAGTTCTGCACACACTTGCCGAGGCTTTTATACTAGTTGCCCTTGTGGTATTTATCTTCCTTGGCGACTGGCGATCTACGCTTATTCCAACGCTGGCCGTACCGGTATCTCTCATCGGAGCTTTTGCATTTATGCAGCTATTCGGTTTGACGATCAATCTGATCACACTTTTTGCCCTGGTTCTGGCCATAGGCATTGTAGTAGATAATGCCATTGTAGTGGTAGAGGCCGTACACGTAAAAATGGAGACCGAACATCTTTCCCCGTACAATGCCTCCAAAAAAGTGTTACACGAGATCAGCGGAGCCATCATAGCCATTACTTTGGTTATGACTGCCGTATTTATCCCGGTAGCTTTTATGTCCGGGCCGGTAGGTATTTTCTATCGTCAGTTTTCCATCACAATGGCAACTTCTATAGTCATCTCGGGCGTGGTCGCCTTAACACTTACACCTGTACTCTGCGCCATGATTCTTAAAAATAATCACGGAAAACCCAGGAAGAAATCGCTGGTTGATCGGTTCCTGGACGTATTCAACCGCTGGTTCGAGAAGCTCACCGGCAGGTACACGAATTTCCTTAGGCTCATCGTCAATCGCAGGATGATAACGTTCAGCATGCTGCTCGCCTTTTGTGGGGGAATTTGGATCACAGCCGTCAACTTGCCTTCAGGCTTTATCCCGAACGAAGATCAGGGCATGATCTATGCTATTGTCCAGACACCCCCAGGTTCCACATTGGAAAGGACCAATGACATCGCCCGCAAACTCCAAAAAATTGCAGCACATGTTGATGGCATCCAGTCCGTTTCTGCTCTGGCCGGTTACGAGGTTTTAACCGAGGGCCGTGGGTCTAATGCCGGAACTTGCCTGATCAATCTAAAGCCCTGGTCGAAACGCAAACATACTGTTAAGGAAATCATTTACGAACTGGAAGAAAAGTCCAGGGAAATTCCGGGAGCCACCATTGAGTTCTTTGACCCTCCGGCTGTACCGGGCTATG
>DASPNB010000474.1:0-4196 GCA_035626755.1 Flavipsychrobacter sp. | reverse complement strand
CATAAAAAAGAAGTAGGTCCCGCCAAATTTCACATATCGCAGCCAGTAATAGTCATCAAACGGCAGGTGCTGGGTAAAGATTTTAAAGATAGCAAAGAACCTCAGAGCATTGAGGGTATGAAAGATTCGTTTACGCGGCGGTGCTTGAGTAACGGCGTCGGTCATTCGGTGGTTCTTTAGGACAGCTAACTAAAAGTACAGTTGTATTAGTATAAAAACAATGGAACAGATTTTATATTGCCTGCCGCAATGTCTATTTTTACTCCTTTCAATGAAGAGAAGAATGAAGTTTACAATTGTGATGTTGCTGGCGGCACTGCCTTTTATATCGTTTGCCAGGAAGAATGACAGCCTTGATATCAAGATAGGCCAGATGATAATGATCGGCATCAACGAGCGCACCTCTCTGGCCTCCGGTGATCCTTTAACTGCCGAACTGAAAGCAGGCAAGATAGGTGGGGTGGTGTTGTTTGAGAAGAACATTTCTAAAACAAATTCAAAGGATAGTCTAAAACAGCTGGTGCAAGACCTGCAACGTGACCTTCCCATTCCGTTGTTCGTTTCTATCGATGAGGAAGGAGGTAAAGTACACAGGCTGAAAGAGAAATATGGTTTTATTACCACGCCGTCAGCTGCCTACCTGGGAGAGGTCAATAAATTTGATTCTACACGCTACCACGGCCGTCGGATAGCAGAGTTGCTCAAGGAACTGGGCATCAATATGAACTACGCTCCTGCTCTCGATATGGCGGTGAATCCCGGGAATACGGTGATAGTAAAAAATGGCCGCAGCTTTGGCTCCGATCCTTTTCTTGTGGCTACTCATGCCCAGATCAGCATCAATGCGCATCATGAAAACGGGGTGAAGACCATACTGAAACATTTTCCGGGACACGGTAGCTCCACGGCTGACTCGCACCTGGGTATAGTGGACGTATCAAATACATGGCAGCTAAATGAGCTTACTCCTTATGATGAGATCCTCCGGCATGGATCTTACGATGCTATCATGACTGCTCATATCATCAACAAGCGTTGGGATCCTTCTATGCTACCGGCGACTCTTTCTGAAAAAACAATAACAGGCCTGCTCAGGAATCTGCTGGGCTACAATGGTGTTGTCTTTTCCGATGATATGCAAATGGATGCGATCAGCGACCACTACGGCTTGGAAAATGCCATAGCTCTGTCCGTTAACGCTGGTGTAGACATTCTGATGTTTGCCAATACCACACCCAATAAGGATAAGATCGTATCCGCCACGCAGGTCCACGCAATCCTGAAAAAACTGGTAAAAAAGAAGAAGATATCCCGGGAAAGGGTAAATGAGGCCTATGTAAGAATTATGGCATTGAAGAATAAGACTTTTTAGGCTTGGTCATTGGTGCGTGAGCTACGTGTTGCCGGGCAACAGTGACAACGGAATCTATTCTACGATCAGCAGCTTCTTCCTTATGGTCTCGTTCCCTGTGGTGGCTACCACTATATACGTTCCAGGCGCAAACGCAAGTGATTTCAGTTGAATAGTGAGTTTGCCTGGCGCTGGTTGAGTTCGGTATAGTTCTGCCCCCAGCATATTATAAATTGTTACATCGGCCATTTTAGTCTGCGATTCTATATGCAATACTTCATTCGCAGGATTGGGATAAATACTGATTCCTTTCCTGCTGTTTTCTGCAATGGCGCCAACAGACAGAGGGCAAGCCTGGTCGTTAAACTCCTGATCGAAGAAAGAAATACGATCATGTATCCACTCCTTCATATAGTCCACTTCTTCTTCAAAAGACTGGCCGATAAATATTTGCGGGTCAATGTATCTGCCCATTATAGGCCAACGGTTGAAATGCCGCTGTTGCGCTTGTGTCAGCAGCGTACTCATCGAGTCAATAAGCGCATCTATATGCGCGATGTTTAGCGCACCGGCACGATGCCGTGCGTAACGGCAATGAAATTCACGCATGTAGGCAGTATCCTGGCGCAGGGCAGTCCACCAGAATGGTATGAGAAAGTGGGTATTATCCGGGCATGGTTGGTCCCAGCGGTAATTGTCGGTTCCCCAACTGGCGTTATAGTAAGCGTTACCATAAGCAAGGTTAAAATCCCAAACAGGGCCTGCATAGAGCTTGCCATTACGTTTCTTGTACATGTAGCTGCTGGTCCGGTAGGCATCTACATTATTGGCCAATTCCTGGGATAGGGTAAAATCAATAAATGAAGGGACATCTATAAAATTCCGGTACCCGTTGATGGTGTCGTTATAATCAATATTGGCCAGTGCATAGGCGAATGAATCTACATACCTTTTTATATATTGTTTTTGGTGCTGATTGATGTTCTCAATCCTCGGGTATTCATACATCACATGCGTAGGTGTCTGCGCGCCCTGGCATGGAAGCTCAGCAACCTGGAAGCTATTTGAGTCTGCCATCGATGTCCTGTCCACTTGAAGTATGTATCCGCCCGTTATCTGCGGGGCTGCTATCACGTCGGTATCCTGCTTGTTCACTGCTACGCGGTTGCTGCCTCGTTTCACATTTTCCATCAGCACATATACGCCCCTGTAGTCGCCATCAAAGATCAGCTCGCAGAAACGGGTGCGCGGAGCATACTGTCCCATGTCGTTGGCAAGTTGGAAAGTGAGCGCATTCCGCATCAGTGTTTTATCGTTCCATGGAGCATACAGCACCCAGTCTTCTTCTTCGGGCATACCCAGCATGGCGACATTGGTGTCTTCCCAGTTGTCGTTTTTCATATCAATGGAGTATGTCAGTTGAGGGTACCCAACAGAAGTGGCGCCGCGAACCCCTATCCTGATGTTGCCCGGATCAAGGTTGACTGTATCTGAAAGGTAATTCGTTTGGCCAATCCCGTTGTCGATGATGCCCAGGGTTGCATTTACCTTTTCTTTGAAATCAGCATGCCAGTAGTGGTTGGATAGTGAAGCATGGTTCGTGTTGATAACAACTATCGGAAGGTTTGAGGAATGGAATTGTGGCTGTGCCGGAGTGTTATTAAAGTGCAACGCCCAACTAATGATATAGGCATTCCAGTCGCTGCTTTTGTTATGTACCCGCAATTGCCAGATGCCATTGCCATTCTGTCCGTTATTTGCCAGGCCAATATTATTGTCAGGGCGCATCGGCCCTGTCAAAGGACCACTCAGTTCCGAAACCAGGTAGGGGGCCTCCATGTCGAAACAGGTATTGATGTAGTGTGCTCCGGCGATTCCGCCATTCTGTTCAGAGAGATGGAACATGGTACCATCCGGTGCCACGAGGCTAACGATGAGATTTGTAGACCAGGGGCAATTGATGCTTACTGTTACGCTGTCGAGCCCAAAATTTTCGTTGAGAATTGGTTGGCTCAGGTTGTTGACTATGATGGTGTCAGATACCGTGCCTTCTTCTGCAAGCGGGACCGTATTATTGCTATAATATGATTGTCCCCGGGACTGAATGGGAAACAAATACAACAAAAGAAAAATAGACAGGAGTTTCATTGGCTTGGTACCGGGTTTGGGCAAAGATAGTAAATATGTGAAAGAGACCGTTAAGCAGGGAAACGGGAGCTGGTGTTCAGAAAGTACTGTTAGCAATTTTGGAAATAGTGGCTGATCACACAACTGTGGTGGGCTTCACTATCACGGGTGAATATGATCATGTTCGCCGATCCTACCCCCAACAAAGTAGTGCGCCACCCGGGCACAAGCTATGATCAGGAACTGGTAAAAGAAGATATCCCGGGAAAGGATCAATGAGGCCTATGGTCGCTTTCCAACGCTAAAAAAAAGACGGTCTGGGTGCTTGCTTTTATTCTCCGCCTTGTTAACTTTATACAAATCTTCTCTTTATGAAAGGCACGTATTACAAACTGTTGGCTGCCGCCTTAATATCATTATTCGCCAGTGACAATACCTATGCCCAGGGCAGGGCTCCTATTGTCACAGATTCTATTTTTACGCATCGCGATGCGGAGCGCATAATAGGGCAGAGTTCTGATTTGACAGAGAGTAAAACAACTATCAAAGGTGACGTTAAAACGTACCAGTCTGCTTATAAAGCATCAAACACTGATGAGAGAACTGGCAAGACAGGCAATATATATTACATGATTGAGCAGTTCAACGATGAAATGTCTGCCCACCTTTCTTACTATGGCATCAAAAAAGCCAATGAGAAGAACGGCATCAAAAATAT
>DASPNB010000473.1:0-3359 GCA_035626755.1 Flavipsychrobacter sp. | reverse complement strand
GGATTCTGAGTACCGGTCACGTTCGCCCAGGCCGTACCATTACTGTCCATGCACGAGGACGCAGTTACTCCAAAGCTCACAGGTATTGAGTCCCGGCCAAATACAACAAGGTTAGTGTTGGCTATACAATTGTTTCCGCTTTCCTTTATATCTATGTAATAAACCCCTGCGGTTAAGTTGGAAAAAGTATTGGAAGGCTGAAACATGCCGCCATTCAGACTGTATTCATACGGTGCCTGCCCGCCGAAAGCCTCTACCGTTATCTGGCCGTTGTGATCGCCATAGCAGCCTGCGCTGTCTACAATAAAGCTGGCTCCCGGAGCGCAATAGCCTATATGAGCAAAGAAGTTGTCGATAGATAAACCATCATCCTCTCCCGGATTATTTCTGTCAACAAATTTTACCCGTACTATTCCTCCGTTAGGAAGGGTCATTCCCACAACCGCAAATTTGTTAACGTTTTGCAGATTGCCGTTCAGTACGCTTCCGGAGCTGGTGCTGTCCGAAGCATAAGAGGTCATCATCAGGGGAGAAATTTCCGTCCAGGTCGCTCCAAGATCACCGATACTGGTGGCATTAGTGCTATAATACACTCTTACAGTGTCGGGCAACGGGTTGGCATCACCCACCCGCCATTGTTCCTGCCTGAAACCTATGTTGAAAGTAGTAATCGTGCTGCCTGTATTATTGACAAACGACACCCCGTAGTGTGCCTCCAGCGAGTTGGGGCTTCCGGTAGCCAAAGAGCCTAAAGAACGGTCTAATGAACTTGTCGTTTGGCCAAAGCTGTATATTTCGCCATTGGCGTCACTCCCATTGCCACCCCGGTATTGGTTGTTCACAAACTGGTTCGTGCCGAACTCGAATATCTGCCAGTTGGCAATATTCATCGGGTAACTGACATTCGTTTGTGTTTGCAGAATATTGAAAGTCTGTCCGTACAGAAAGTTACTGTTATTGATAGGGACCTGCGCTTTCGCAAAAACACCGCATACTATTGCGGTAAAGAGTAAAGATAATTTCCTCATAAATACCAATGGGATTACTATAGGCCCCTCGGGCCCTATATGCTAAAATACAGAGATAATAGCACAAAACCAGCTTTTGTATCAATGAAATAGGCGTTCTCAGCCTTATTCAGCCCATTTTCTTACTACCAGCGAAGAGTTAGTCCCGCCAAAGCCAAATGAGTTGGAAAGGAAAAGATCAAAGTCCTTTTTCAGAGTCTCAGGAATCACATTAATCTTAGCTGAATGTTCGTCGGGGTTTTCAAAATTAATGTTCGGCGCTATAAAGCCATTCTGCATCATCAGCATCGAGTATACTACCTCACTGGCGCCGGCCATCCAGCATTCGTGACCGGTCATGGATTTGGTAGAACTTACCGGGACCTTACCGCCAAATACTTCGAAGATTGCCTCAGCCTCACTGCCGTCACCTGCAGGGGTAGAGGTAGCATGGGCGTTGATGTATTGTATATCTGCAGCGCTCACTCCGGCTTCTTTCAGAGATCGGCCAATAGATCGGACCTGTCCTTCTACACTCGGGTTGGAGATGTGCTGCCCGTTGGACGAAAAGCCATAGCCTATTACCTCAGCCAGAATTTCCGCACCGCGGGCCTGTGCCGATTCCAGGCTTTCTAATATCACTGTAGCAGCACCGCCGCCCGGCACCAGCCCGTCGCGTCCGCTATCAAATGGCCTCGATGCTTTTGCCGGTTCATCTTCGCGTGTCGAAAATGTTCCCAGTGCATCAAAGTTCGGCATGGAGTAAATATTTACTTCCTGTGCACCGCCGCAGATCACCCTGTCCTGCAGGCCTTGCTTTATAAACAGGTATCCTAATCCTATTGAGTGCGATCCGCTCGCGCACGCAGCACTGATAGAGAAGTTGATGCCGCGTAACTTGAAGATCGTAGCCAGGTTCATTGTCACCGTTGAGTTCAGCACCTGGAAAACAGATCCGGAACCAACCATCATCGTGTCTTTTTTCTCACGAATCAGGTCTATAGCTTCTATTACCGGTTGTGCACAACTGTCATTGCCATACACAATACCTGTTTCGTGCGTTTCAAAGTACTCAGGTGTCATACCCGCCTGTGCCATTGCCTCAGTCGTCGCCATATAGGCAAATTCGGCGTGCTCAGGCATCATAATACGTGAACGGCGATCAAGCAGACCTTTCAGCTGGGGACGCTCCACAAACCCGGTAAGGCCAGAGCGATAACCCATTTCCTTTCGCTTTGGATCAAGTATAATGCCCGACTTGCCTTCAAATAAAGACTTCGCCACTTCTTCCTTACTCTTACCGAGCGAAGAATAAATACCCAAACCTGTAATTACTACGCGACTCATCTAAGCAAGTATTATTAAGTGTACAGTCCACCGTTAATTGAAACTACCTGTCCTGTTATATACGAAGCATTTTTAGAGGCAAAGAAACCAACCAACTCGGCTACTTCTTCTGCAGTACCAAAACGCTTCATTGGTATCATTCCCACCAGTTCTTTTTCGTCCAGGTCGCCGGTCATATCTGTTTTGATAAAACCCGGAGCGATGGCATTGACTGTAATGTTACGTTTGGCTATTTCCTGGGCCAGGGCCTTGGTAGCTCCTATCATGCCTGCCTTAGCTGCCGAATAGTTTACCTGCCCGGGCATCCCTTTGATCCCGCTCAGCGATACCATATTGATGATCCGGCCAAAGCGGTTCATCAGCATTGGGTTAAGTACGAGTTTTGTAACATGGTACATGCCTTGCAGGCTGGTATTCAGCACGCTGTCCCATTGCTCATCCGTCATACTCATCATCAGCGTGTCCTGGCGTATGCCCGCATTGTTCACCAGTACTTCTACTATCTTATCGGGATTGGCTTCCAGCCAACCGCCTAAAACTTTTTGTATGTTTTCTTTGCTACCTACGTCAAACATCAGCGTATCAGCTTCTACGCCCTTCGCGCGTACCAGCTCCGCTGTTTCCTCGGCAGCTTCTTTATTGCCTTTGTAGTTGATCAGCACCGGGTAGCCCAGTTCTGCCAGCTTCAGGCAAACGGCACGGCCTATACCCCTGGAACCACCTGTTACCAATGCAAATTTTACTGCCATGCCTTATATCTTTTTCTTGAACTTGTCTACTATGTCCGTTTCCATCAGCCAGGCTTTTACCTGTTGCAGCTTTTCCGAAGCTGAAAAATCTTCTTCAAAGAATGGGAATATTTCTCGAACGCCCTTGTACATCCATTTGGTTGCGGGGGCCAGCTTAGATGAGTTGCCGCGAATGTCCACGGCCTGCATCAGTGCTACGGATTCTACAGCCAATACTTCGTAAGCGTTTTCTATTACACGGCTGCACATCATTGCT
>DASPNB010000472.1:0-2412 GCA_035626755.1 Flavipsychrobacter sp. | reverse complement strand
CTCAATAAGAATTTCATTGAACTGGAACCGGGCAAATCTACCCAGGTAACCATTAAACTTACCATTCCTGATTCAGCCAACACCGACGAAATGAAGTGGTCCATGCTCTTCGTTGAAACTGTTGAGGAAAATACAGCTCAGGCGTCCAAAAATGCTACCGCTGCAGTTCAAAACCTGCTCAGAATTGGCATACACATATATCAAACACCTCCAAGCCTGACCGACAAACAGATTAAAGCATTTGATTTGAAACCCATGCCCGGGCAGGAAAAGAAATACCAGCTGATTTGCCAGAATACAGGTAACGTAATGATACAATGTAAATCTTACCTGGAATTGGCGTCTGTAGTTGATGGCCAGAAGATTAAGCTTGATCCTATCGATTTTCCGATGTTCCCGCAGCAGAAAAGGTATGTTACTTTCGAACTGCCGGCTAATATCCAGAAGGGTAAATACTCTGCCCTTGCTGTGCTTGACGGGGGCGAAGACATTTCACTCGAGGCCGTAGAAGGAACTATAGAAGTAAAGTAATATCCACATAAGATAAGCCTTCCCACAGCCCCCTGTCCGCAGGGGGCTTTTTTTATTTTTACTCTGCCGTTAACAATAGTTAAAACTTTTTGAATTAATGTTAACGGACTTGCGTTAACATAATTTCCCCCTATTTTTATGTCGTTGTTATTCAATTGTTATTAACTGCTGTTTAAGGACAACAAATCATTAACCAGGAAGAATGAAACTTATGACTAAAAAGATTACCCTCCTTACTGCTGTCTGCGCTTTCGTAGCATCTGTTTCGTCTTTTGCACAAACTTCAGCTTCCGCTACCCAAACGATACATATCCAGGTAGCGGCTTCTATCCAGATTGGAAATGGAAATGGAAACGGTAACGGTAATAATAACGGTAACCAGGGTAATGGCAACAATGGCAATTATAACGGAAGCGGTAAGGGAATTGGTAAGGGAATTGGCAATGGTGGCAATGGTGGCAATGGCAACGGAAATGGCAACAAAATGGCCAACAATGACTGTAGCTCACAAGAATTTACCGTAAATGCCAACAAAAACTTTATTGTTAGCGTTCAGACTATTGATAACACTAACGATAATATACTTTTAGCTCTCGCCGACAATAAAACCGGAGGACAGGTTAACCCTAACTTCAGCAGCCATTACGCCCCGGTAAGCGCTACTGCCCAGGATTTACTAATGAACTGTGCTTATGGTAATGAAAAGAGCTTTTCTGTTAGCTATAAGACAAAAAGTAATCCTGCAAAAAAACAAAATCTTACAAAAGCAGATCTTATTTATACCGCTACTCTGCCATAGCAGATTCCGTAGCGATATTCTATCACTATCCGGCTATTCGCCGGATTTTTTTATTTTAGGTGTATTAATTAACAACTGATGTTTCCGCCTCGTTTCCTGGTTTTAATATTACTTGCTATTTGCTTGCTCGGGGCCTGCATTACAGGTAACAACGGCCCATCACCTCCCCCGCAACAGCCTCCATCCGCAAAAGAAGACAATCTTGCCATGGGTAATCCCTCTTCTGCTTCTGCCTCAAACCCGGATAACTATCTGTTAGCCAAAACCCAGTATGCCCTCTCTTATAATAGCACCAAAGGTATAGCCAACTGGGTTAGCTGGCACCTCAGTCCGGTATGGAAAGGTTACGAAGCTCGATGCAATTGTTTTTCACCCGATGGTGCCCTACCGCAAGGCTATAAAATTGCTGTATCAAACTTGTACAGCAATTCCGGCTACGACCGCGGCCATCTTTGCCCCTCTGATGACCGGGACTGCAATCCGGACGATAATGCAGCCACCTTTGCTATGAGCAACATAGCACCACAGGCCATAAATCTGAATAGGGACGTTTGGCAGAAACTGGAGTACTATTGTCGGAAACTATTGTCTGAGGGCAATGAACTCTATATAATCGCCGGCACATACGGCCAAAAATCGAAAATAGGCGGACAGATCATAGTTCCTTCAAATTTTTGGAAGGTCGTAGTAGTACTAAAAGAAGGTGAAAGCGACCTCTCGAGGATCAACAGTCAAACCAGGCTGATAGCGGTAGATATGCCGAATGAAGAAAATGTAAATCAATATTACTGGTCTCATTATCGAACCACGGTCAATTCAATAGAAAAAATCACCGGATATGACCTGCTTTCTGCTCTACCTGTTGACATACAACGCAGCCTGGAAAGCCAGGTTGATACCGGTCCGGTTCGTTAAACCCTTATTTCACCAGCACATCAGCATAGTCAGCCCTTTTTTCAAAAACCGACTTGGCAAAAGGGCAAAGCGGTATAATACTCAAACTTCTATTCCGGGCCATTTCTACAGCCGCCGCTACCAGCTTGTAGCCCACTCCCTGTCCTTTCAGCTTTTCATCCACAAAG
>DASPNB010000471.1:0-2309 GCA_035626755.1 Flavipsychrobacter sp. | reverse complement strand
TCCCCAACAACCGTTTGATTCAGTCCTTGTGTTTTTCTGGAATCCGGGCAGTCACGCAACTTCAAAACTGGACGATATTGAAATATGGTCCTTCGAAGAATGATCACCTGTTGTTGTATACGCTGTAATGCCGTGTCGTATCCCTGAATTTGAAATATTGCGGGTTCAGGTCTTTATAAGGATATACACCCCAGGTGGTAACAAAAGCCCTGTAGTTCTCCCATGCCCAGCCTACTTCTTCTACGTTCTTGTGTATGATAATGGAAGCCGTTGTATCTTTTTCCAGGGTGGATAATAACCAGAATTCGTAAGGCGAGGCCCACTCCATAATTATTGTTTCCTGCGGCTTATTGTACATGGTCACCATCATTTTTTCATTTCGGTACCGATCAAGATAACCGCGGTACCAGTCTATCCGCCCGCGGTAGTCATGCCGCAACATGTTGATACGTAAAAGAGCAGTGCATACTATTAACAGGCATAGCGCAGGTACAGCAGCTTTCCACCTGCTGAGCGCCGGGAACAGGTCGTAGACCATTGGGAGGGCGAGAAATACACAAAGCGCGGTGTACATGTTTTCCCAGTAAAAATCCGGTGTATTATATCCGGGATAAGAAATGTTTACCACCTGCGAATATGCAATACACGCGCCGGAGACAAGGATGAGTTTCAGCCATTGACGTTTCATGGCATAAAAGGCTGATACAATAATGAATAGTACCGGCAGCCAGTAAAAAATGTAAAACCAGTTGCTGAAAAACCGGGTATTGGAATAAGTGCTGAAGTAGCCCGGAAATAGCGAAATGAAATTCTTAACCAATCCGGCGGAATCTGTCTCGTAGCTATCTGCAAAGAATATTGTTTTCAATACCAGGACGGTAAGAAAGACCAGGCAAACAGCAAAGAGTTGCCTTTTATCGACCACGATCTTCTTGCTCAGCCACAGGAAGGCGGAAATAAAAAACAAAGGGAAAACAATAAGAGGATGAGAGAATACGATTGTCACCAGTCCTGCGGCCATCAGCACATATTGTACCGGCCTGGCAAGTTTATGCTGCACATCGGCAAACAGCGCGAAAAAAGGAAATAGCAGTGAAATGCCCAACGACAATTCTGACAGGTGCCAGAAAAAAGCATGCGCTACTATCAGGGTATTTACCAACAGCAGCGCTATTCCCATCCTGTAATTTTTCAACAGCCCGCACAGGCAGTAACACCCAAAATGGTAAAGCATATACCCGGCAGAATAAGCTATCATTACCCACTTGAGCGAAAGCGAGAGTTTTGCAGCCAACATCGGCAGCAATTGCGGTAATACCACAATAAACCTGTTGCGCTGGATGCAGAAGGTATCATCCTTCAGCATGTCGAAAAGGAACAGGGAATTGTCCAGCAGTATCGTGCGTTCTTTATAAAAAAACACGGCCGCCAGGACTAGCATCCCGTAAACCAGATAGCCCGCCTGGTATAACCGTTTCATCATCAGCGATAATATTGTGCGATCGGTTTGAGTTCTGCATCTATTACATACGTTCCGTTGTATCCTGTAATATATTCCTGTACAGGGTATCCTATACGGATAGGGAATATACCTACTTTTTTATTCATTTTTTTCAGCACTTCAAATTCGGCTTCTGAATAACAAAAATGGAATGCGTTGATGCCCTTGTTATAAAACATCAATTCAACATCTCCCATGTTCTCTACGTTCATAACGATGTCAATATCACCAGGTAATATTTTCCTGAGGTTTTTATAGACATTGGTGTTGTGAATTTTATTTTTTCTGTATTGACTTTCAGGGTTATGCGCACCGTGTATTTTCGCAGGATCGATTAGGACATATGCACAAATAACTACAGCCGACGTGTACAAATATTTCCTGGCGTAAGGGATACGCAACAATTGTCCTAACGCTATGGTCATATATATGTAGCACAGCGGCCCCACTACAAAGAAATAAGAACCCATCTTTGACTGGACAATAAGCGAGAAGAAAATGTAAACAACACTTGTGTACACCAATACGGCAACATTGTTTTTTCGTGCCAGGGTCTTGTCAAAAAAAGAGACCGCTAAGCCGGCCAATACCAGCGTCCATATTACCTTCCCGAAATACTCGGGAAAAAGATGGAAGTAGAATTCATTATGTCCTCCGTGGCCCTCCACCGCTTCAAAAATATGTTTTGCATTGAAGTTGTATTCATACAATGCTTCCTCCGGGAAAGCATTAAAGACATATATCTGCCAGGGCAAAAAGACAGCAGTACAGACCAGCAATGAAAGTAACAGGTGGATAATTTCCCTGC
>DASPNB010000470.1:0-7045 GCA_035626755.1 Flavipsychrobacter sp. | reverse complement strand
GGAAATAGTGGCTATTGCTGTGTCTGAGCATCCGTGAGCATCAGTGACCGTGACTGTGTAAGTGCCCGCTGTCAGGTTAGTGGCGGTAGTTGTTGTCTGCACCGGCATGGTGCTCCAGCTGTAAGAGTAACCCGGGCTGCCACCCATTGCTGAAACGGTTGCACTTCCCGTACCACCACAAAGCGCGTTGGTGGTAGTTGAAATAGTTGCGTTCAGCAGGCTGGGTTGGCTTATGGCAGTACTTGCAGTGGCGGTACAGCCATTAGCATCGGTTACTGTGGCAGTATAAGTGCCTGCGCCAAGATTAGTTGCCGTTTGTGTTGTCTGAACCGGATTTGAATTCCAGCTGTATGTATATGGGGAGGTACCACCGGTAGCAGTAACTGTGGCGCTGCCATTTGTCTGTCCATAGCAGTTAACGTTTGTGTTGCCAGCTGTGGCGACAAGTGCAGGTGGTGCGGTGATTGTAGCTGTATCGTACCTGGTGCAACCCAGGTTGTCGGTTACAGTGACGATATACGTACCGGGACCCAGGTTGGTGGCAGTTTGCGTTGTCTGAACGGGGTTTGAGTTCCAGGTGTAAGTGAAAGGGCCTGTTCCTCCAACGGGGCTGGCTATTATTGTTCCATTAGAAGTATTGGAACAACTAGCATTCTGCGTCGTAGTATTTACTCCCGTAAAGGTACCAACGTTTACCTGGATCGTATCCAGCTTGGTGCAACCATTGCTATCTGTTACCGTCACATAATAAGTTGTATTAGATGTTATCGTCGCAACCGGATTGGCGCAGGTTGTGCAGCTAAGGCCGGTTGACGGCGTCCAGCTATAAGTAAAGGGTGCCATATTACCAGTAACTCCCGAAGTGAGCGTAATACTGCTGCCGTAGCAAATCGTTGTATCAGGTGTGCCATTTACTTGAAGATTTGATATGTTAAGAACTGTTGTAAGCGTATCGGGGCAACCAAAACCGCTGTACGGTGTGAGTATCACATGGTAGGTTGAGGTGACTGAAGGAGTATTGATGGTAACTACCTGCCCGGATCCTACTACTGTGCTGTAGCTGGAGTCCATCCACGTGTATGTTTGGAAGCCTGGAGGTGCGGTAAAAGTTGTAGTTGGGTCGCCGCATGAAAATCCGGAGATCTGGAATAGTCCGCAACTCACGTCTACATAACCGTAGCCGAAGTGTGCTCCGAGAGCGCAGTCACCTGTTGCAAATTCAACGATTATTGTATGCCCGCCCCAACCGGAAAGATTGAGCGTCGAGGTAGTCCACGATTTATACAGGACATCATTGTCTACGGTTGACATCTGGAACCCCGGAAGATTGGAAGTTGAGATGTAAGTAAACTGGGCACAGGGTAAGATCGTGTTAGTTGCTGAATCAAATGCTTTTACTTCAAACCGGGGTTGTTCCGCCGGCAAGTGGTTAGGATCTTCAAACACTACTGCATATCTGTATATCAGGCTATAGTTGTTTACACCAGTGGGAACATGTACGCGATAGCGGGCTTTTTCTGCCTGTGAACCGGTGTTGCTGTTTCCAAGTTTCATCGAGTAGGTTCCACCTCCGGGATCTACAATGGGAAATCCACCGTAGTAATCTGTTCCGCTGCCGGATGTGATCATATGCCTGTTATTTACCTGACCAGACAGCGTATTGGCAACGATAGGGCAGCAGTAGCCGGTATATAAAAGCCAGTTGGTAAAACTTCCTGATTCAAAACCAACATTCGTTGGGCAAAAATTCTGCGCCCTTGTGGGAAAAGCAAATGTAAGGGCAGTAAATAGTAGCAATGTAAAATTACGTACATGCATAAATTCTCCTTCTCTATATGTGAAACTCTCTTATAACATGTAATATTACAGTGGCATTATCCACGTAGTAAATCGCTTAACCAAAGGTTTTGTTAGCGTTAACCAAATCTTTTGTTAAGCGGCCTGAAACAGGCCACCAGAGCGGATTTTCGAATATATAAAAATGGAGTTTGTTAAGTGCTCGTTAATTGGCTGTTAATTGCTCGTTAACGAAGTGAAGCTTGGAAGCGGATAGCCCAGTTCTTCCATGATTTGTTCGAGCATGGGCTCTTCTTCAGGACGATATTTACGATTGATATTTGCACCATTTACGCGGGCCCAGGCCTGCCATTTTATGGCAGTTACAGGATTCTTGAATTCGGAAAGAATGTGGTAAACATTTACTCCCGTCTGCCGTGCAATTAGTTTCATCAGTAATGCGCCCTGGGTGGTATTCAGTGCTTTTACTTTATCCTCAAATTGGGCCCGCATAGCATCTTCCCGGGCGTTGATGAATTTTTTTTTGTCTGCCCTGCTTAGTCCCGATTCATCCAGTTTGGCATTTATTTCAAGAAATACTTTTGATGCGGCATTTACGTAGGGCATTACCGACTTGACGTAATACTTCAGCTGGTTGTAACGGTACCGGGCCGTATCGTTCTTCCAGCGCTCATTTATTTCTACTTCCGGGAGCCTTGCAACGTATATCGTGTCTACCTGTGCTTTAGAAATTAAGGGCAGAAAGGCTGACACAAGCAGCAAGACCGAGAATAAACACTTCATAGATCCTGTATAACAACATCCGTACCAATGTTTATAAAGTTACAAAAGGCTGAACCTGAGAACTGTGCAATTCCTTATTTTTACGATATGGGACGGTTAGTGTTGATAGTGGTGTTAGGATGCTTTTGCATTAGTAGCGGCAGAGCACAGGAGATATACGAGTTGTCAGAATCTAAGGTAGAGTTTCATTCGGAAGCCCCGCAGGAGCTGATCAGTGCCGTTTCTACTAATATGAAGGGAGCTATAGATGTTAGTAAGAAGAGCTTTGCCTTTAAAATAGGTATCGCTTCCTTCATCGGGTTTAACAGCCCGCTGCAAAGGGAGCACTTTAACGAAAGCTATATGGAGAGCAATATTTTCCCCGAGGCTGTCTTTTCGGGGAAGATCATTGAAGATGTGGATTTTTCAGTTGACGGTGTATATAGTGTAAGGGCAAAAGGGAAGCTGAAGATACACGGGATAGAAAAGGAACGTATTATTAAAGCCCTGGTAACGGTAAAGGGGAAGGCTATCTATATTACCTCCAATTTCGTGGTAGCCCTTTCAGAACATAATATAAGAATACCCCGTGTGGTGAGTGAAAAGCTGGCCCCTGATATAAGTGTATCCGTTAAAGCAGCCTTAAGCCCCGCCAGATAGCATGAGGATACACGCACTCATATTCGTCTTATGTTCCTTTGCCGCCTCCGCGCAACGGCCTTTTAGCCGTGATTTCTGGCTGAACGAAACACAGGCCGCTGTGAATGTGAATGCAATGGCTGAGGCACCGTCCGGGTACATCTGGGTGGGTACCAATGAAGGTTTGTACCGCTTCAACGGGAGGGATTTTACTTTTATAGGAGATAGTATAGGGCGACCAGTGACAGCAGTTGCCTGTCACGGCAATGATATATACATAGGCTATGAGGATGGCACCCTTGCGCGAGTGATTAAAGACAAGATCCATCCGTTGAAGTCCATCAATAAAGGTCCCAGGACGATGATACATGATATTAAAGTGGAGGCGAGTGGTATTGCCTGGCTCTGTACTGAAGAGGGTGTTTTTCTGTATAACAATGGTTTTTATTCCAATTGTAACGCGACGGATGGACTGGCGGATGATTTTACTTATGAATTGGTAAAGCATGGCCAGTCCATATTCGTAGGAACTGACAATGGTATAAACGAGTTAAGATATGACGGTCGTAATATAGTTGTGAAGCGATTCGGAACGCAGGAAGGACTGACGGATAATATCATCAATACAGTTAAAAAAGTGAGTACATCTGCAGGTTCGGTTTTGTGGCTAGGTACACATGAGGGCGGCGCGATGGCAGTCAGCATAGGGCAGGGTGTCCAAAAGAGGACAGCGTACCCGGGCCCGTGGCAGTGGGGGCAGGTGACTGATATAGCTCCTGTAAGCGACACAGAAGCCTGGGCCATTACAGAATCGGGCTACCTGCTTCATTTAATGGCGAAGGACACATCAACTCTTACAGTTGATATGGAGGTAAGGCCATATTTTTTCGCCGGGAAAAAATTCAGGAAATTATTTCGCATACGCTCGGGCAACGTATGGTGCGCCACCAACGAAGGCCTTACAGTGGTAACTACAGCCCATGCCGCTTATACAATAGTAGACGCACCGTATTTTTTCAGTACGCTTACAGCGATTACCTGCGAGGGTACCAGGAACCTTTGGCTGGGGCAGGAGCGGGAACTGCTGTCGATGCCATTGGGTGCTGACTCAGCCACGCCTGTGCAGCAGGCGACGTTACCTGCCAATATTACCTGCATGTATACGCATGGAGGCAGTACGGGCATCTGGATAGGAACATTTGGTAAGGGGCTTTGGTACTTTTCACACCAGGGTGGACTAGAGGAAATGAACACTGTAGAAGGATTAAAAAAAGGTAATATACTCAGCATCACCACATTTAACAGCCGGCTTTGGGTCGCCAGTCTGAATGGCGTGGACGAACTGGATGTTAGTAATAGCCAGCTGGTGCTGAAGAAACACCACAATAAGGCGAGTGGCATCGGCAGCGACTATGTATACCAAATGTATAATGACCGGAAGGGTAGGTTATGGTTTGCCACAGATGGTGCAGGGGTTGCTATGTACGACGGCAAGAAGTTCCGTCGATGGGATAGCAGTTCAGGTCTTACAGCAAAGGTTGTTTATAGTGTCTCAGTAGACGCGCAGGGTAATGTGTGGGCCGGCACACCCGACCAGGGAGTGTTTCGCTATGATGGGAAGAGCTGGAAGCAAATGACGACTGAAAACGGTCTCCAGGACATGAGTGTTTCATCGGTGATCACTAACAAGACAGGACAGGTGCTGGTAGTAACACAAAAGGGAATCGATGAATGGTTTCCCAACAGCAACCTCTTTCGGCGCTTTAATAAGAAAACCAACCTGGATATAGAGTCGATCTCTACAACGCTCAACTGTGTTGCCAGGGATGCATCCGGAAACGTATATATACCGTTCGATAAAGGATTTGCAGTTTTTACCAATGTACCGGTGATGGTAGATCTGAAGCCCGGTATATCTATTAATGAGGTCAGCGTTTTCTTTAAACCTCTGACTGATGACGACGCCGAGTTCAATTACGACGAGAACCAACTTACATTTCACTTTGAAGGTATTAACTACTCCAACATAGAACGCCTGCACTACAGGTACAAGCTGGAGGGTTATCATGATGACTGGATATATACCAACGATGAAGAAGTAACCCTTTCCCAGTTGCCCACCGGCAGGTTTGAATTCAGGCTACAGGCGTCGCTTGACAAAGATTTCGAAGAGGCTAATGAGGCATCATACAGTTTTGAAATAAACGCACCATTCTGGAAAAGCCCCTGGTTTTTAGCGTTAGCGGCGGCGGCGCTTTTTGGCATACTTTATTTATATATCAAGCTGCGGGAGCGCGATCTTAAAAAAGTGAACCGCCTGCAATCGGAGCGTATGCGTTTTGAATATGAACATCTCAAAAGCCAGGTAAATCCGCATTTCCTGTTCAATAGCTTAAATACTCTTAGTGCTTTAATAGAAGAGGATAAGGATAGGGCTGTGGATTATACAAGCCAGTTATCTGACCTCTATCGCTCAATGCTCGCGCACAAGGATATGGACCTAATTGATCTTGAAGATGAATTGGAGATTATAGACAACTATATGTATATCCAGCGGTCACGTTTTGGCGATGCGTTGAGGATGGAGGTGAATATTCCGGAGTTGGTAGTGAAAGGCAAAAAGATAATACCCCTGGCCCTGCAAATATTAGTGGAGAATGCAATCAAACACAATGTGGTATCAAGGTTTAAACCACTCGTGATTTACATAGAGGCAAATGATGAAAAGATAACCGTGAAAAATGCACTTAACCCTAAAATAACTAAGGAGAAGGGAGAGGGATTAGGCCTGTCTAATATACAACGCCGCTATTCTCTACTTACAAAAAAACATATACACTACGGAATTTCAAACAATCAATTTGTTGTATCATTACCATTGTTATGAACATACTGATAATAGAGGACGAATTACCCGCTTACAACAAACTAAGGAAACTTGTAGAAGAAATAGTGCCCGGAGCCACCATATTGGAGCACCTGGATAGTATCGCCGCTTCTGAGAATTGGTTTTCGGCTAATGCGATGCCCGATGTGGTACTGATGGATATTCACCTGGCCGATGGTTCGGCTTTTGACCTGGTGAAGAGAGTGAAAATAGAGTCGCCGGTAATATTCACAACGGCTTATGATGAGTATGCAATGGAGGCTTTTAAGACATCAGGAATTGAATACCTGCTAAAGCCGGTGAAGAAAGAAGAACTACTGGCCGCCTTTAATAAACTGAGCAGTTTCAGGAACTTTTTTAATTCATCTAAAGATCCGCAGCAGTCAGAACCGGCAGGAGGATATAAAAAGCGCTTCGTTATCCGTTTCGGGGAGCACATCAAAACCCTTAGTGTAGAGGATATTGCCTACTGCTTTAGTGAGAACAAAGCTACTTATGCCCGTACATTTGAGGGGCGCACTTTCCCGATGGATCATAACCTGGATGCCCTTGAAACGATGCTCGATCCCCAGGATTTCTTTCGTATCAACCGCCAATATATTATCAATCTGAAAGCGATTGAGGAAATGAAAACCTATAGCAAAGGCAGGGTGATCATTTCCCTGAAGCCTGCCGTAAAGGAACAACCTGTGGTGAGTTCAGAGCGGGCCGCGCAATTTAAATTGTGGCTTGGCGGCGAGCTTTAATGCAAAGACAGCCTCCCATCTTCATAAATTCCCGTTTCGTCGGGTTAAACTCAGCCAATGCTGTTGGTGGCAAGTATTTTTGGGCCTGAATTTGTACCTTAATTGGTATGTATGAGTAGAAAGGCCCGATATATATTAATTGTAATTCTTATAGTTGTTTCCGTAGCGGGCATCGCTGCTTACAGGGTTTTGTACGCGCCGCCCAAAACGGTAG
>DASPNB010000469.1:0-3735 GCA_035626755.1 Flavipsychrobacter sp. | reverse complement strand
AAACAAGCGCAGTGGTTCGAAGATAATTCTCCCCTGATGGAAGAGCACAAGAAAAAAGAAGTAAAAGGTATTACGGCCAAGGCGATAACGGCTATTGTGGAAAGTGGAGATGCAGCTCCCAGTACGCCGATAGGCATCAACCTCCCCAATGCTGACTGGATACGCAAGAACCACGGCTCCAAGTCCGTTTCATTGAGTAATATCATACATGCCTATAACGTAGCCAAGTCAAAAGGCGGTTTCCTGGATGAATTCGTAGCCGACGAAAAAGTAAAAGCGCGTATCAAAAAACATGGTAACCTGGCATCTGACCTGCATACGGACATGCACGAGTGCATAGGGCATGCTTCGGGCCAGATCAACCCCGGTGTGGAAACTACAGACAAGACGTTGAAGAATTATGCGTCGGCATTGGAAGAAGCACGCGCCGACCTGGTAGCCCTGTATTATGCTATGGATGATAAACTGATAGAAATAGGCGTGATGTCTACTAAGGAAGTAGGCATGGCCGAATATGACAGTTATATGATGAATGGCCTGATGACACAGCTCACCCGCCTGAAACTGGGCGACGATATAGAGGAAGCACATATGCGCAACCGTGCGCTGAACGCATATTGGGCATACGAAAAAGGTAAAGCCGATAACGTAGTAGAGTTTGTAAGCATTGATGGCAAGACCTATGTGCAGGTAAATGACTACAACAAACTACGCGAATTGTTTGGCCAGTTGTTGCGCGAGATACAGCGCATCAAATCGGAGGGTGACTATGCAGCAGGCAAGGCACTGGTAGAAACCTATGGCGTAAAAGTCAACCGCGAATTACACCAGGAAGTGCTGGAACGTTACGCTAAACTAGGCGATAAGCCTTATGCCGGATTTATCCAGCCCAGGCTGACGCCCGTGAAAGAGGGCAGAAAAATAGTTGATGTGAAAGTTTCGTATCCTAAAAGCTTCTATAGCCAGATGATGGAATATGGAAGGGACTACAGCTACCTGCCGGTACACAATTAATAGAAATACCAGGTTGAAATAAAACAGGCCGCAAATTGCGGCCTGTTTTAGTATTGTATCGCACCATTCTTTACGAAGAATGGCCGCTGTAGATCTTTGGGATCCAACAGGCAGGGTACAGGTTGTTTGTAAACCATAGCAGGTTTGTATGCCGGGGTATTGTCAATTATTTTTTCTATCTGTGCAGACACTGCATTACTCAGAACCTTGTCTGTTTCCTTCCATTCGACCCTTCCTATGGCGTAATCAGCTGATTTGGTGCTACCTGCAATAGCGGGCGCTACCTTGGTCGTGGTCTTCTTTTCCACGCCGTTAAAATTATAATACACGATTTTTCCTTTTTCGCTGATTACTACATTATCCAGCAGAAGCCGGTATTCGCCGTCTTTAGTTATATGAGATCTGATCCGTTGAATCGTTTCTCTCCTTACAGCATCGCCCGTGATTGATGGCGGATTTTCCACCTCGTTGACGGCATAAATATTCATATTGTTCAGCTTTAGCGGTATGGGGTCAGGGTTGTTGATGATCGTCTCGGCCTCCATAGTTACAGGGTCAAGTATTTCCGTGGTATCAGCCATATCCCTTACTTCCAGGATATTACCCTTGTAATTGATGGTGCTGGTTTGACCGGTTGAGGATAGAAATGGGAACAGCAGTTGAAGGGCCAGCAATCCGCTGATTCTTAATGTATATTTTAACATCGGGTTAGTTATACAGTATAAATTATTCTACAATAAAACTGCCATTGAGATGAACAACTGCATTTACAGGCTCGCCGTCCATTTCAATGGGTGGCATCTTTACGGATTCTATAGCCTGGGCAATTTCTCCATTTAATAGGTGTCGTACATCGTCAGCTATTTGCGGCGTTACATCATTGCCATCCAGATCAACTATACGTACAGGAAATATATTTCCAGGCTGGAGGTATGCCACCCGGCCCTCTTTGTTGATAACGATCGTTTCGATATAGTAGTTATAAGTTCCCTTGTCCAACTGTTTTGGTATACCCGAAATACGTTCTTCAACAGCCTGTTTCAATATCTCTATCGCCTGTCCATCATCTGTTCTGTGCACCTTTTCCCTGTTGAGGCTGAGTACATCGTCGCTTTTGCTGGTAACAACGAATTTTTCCTCACCTGTTAAGGGGTCAACTACGATGCTGGTGTCTTTCGGGTGTACCATCAGTACAACCAGGTTATCTTTGTGGTTTACTTCTTTTCGTTGGGCATAAACGTTGAGACTCGATAAACACAACAGCAGTATGCTGCACAATACCCCGGTATGTCCCAATCGCTTTGATTGCATAAGATGATTTTTGATCACAATAAAGTTACTACAACCCGGCATAAATTCAAGTACTCATAATAGTAGAATTGCGGGAGGAAGCTCATCGGCCTGGTGAGCTTTACCGTTAGATGTACCATGACATAGTTTTTCGTTTATTGCACAGTAAATTGGTCCTGTATGCGTATACCGTATACCTGTTGGTTGCCATCAATAACAAACGGCTCGACTTTTGTTTGTTCAAGTATTTTGGCGATCGCCTTATCTATTTCTGCCTTTACATCTGTAGGGATAGGTGAACCTTCAGAGCCCAGTCCATAGCGTTCTTTATATGGCTCAATGCCATTCAGTTCGTAGTAAGCAATATTTCCTTTTTTATCTATGACTATGTTGTAGAGATCATATACGTACTTACCAGTTGAGAGCTTTTTTGATTGTTTACCCAACATAATTCCGATTTTGGTTTTAATGCTATTCTCTGCGTTACGCATTTCAATGGTCGCATTTTCCTGGCTGGTATAAAATATTGCTTCCCCATTCATTGTCACTATTGCATCAGGCACATCCCTTTTGGTAATAACTATCCTCATTTCACCTGTCGCGGGATCCTGGACCATCATAGTATCCGGGGGGAAAGGCTGTGTTTCAAACACATTCCCTTTATAAGTGATCTTATTTCCATTTTTCTGTGGCTCGTCGCCTGAAAATGCATTTTTTGTAAAGCAAAGTATAGCCAGTAGCAATACGGGCGCTACCAGTATCTGTTTGCCTCTTGCAATGGCTGTTGTTTTTCTTGTCAGCATAAGGATGCGCTTTTTTAAGGGTGACCGAATAAATGAATGGGCGAGTACAGGGGCTGCGTTCAAAATAGATTGCTCCACCAGGAAGCGTCCGTATTCTGAAGGATTGTTTTTTACTGCTTTGTCTGCCTGGTATTCGTGTACCAAAAGCAACCTTTTTTCCAACAGGTATATCATGGGATTGAACCAGAATACAATATTAGCGGCCCGTATAAGGAGTACATCAACAAAATGCAGCAGATGACCGTGCTGTTCTTCATGCGCCAGTATCATAGCCAGTTCTTCTTCTGTATAATTTTCTTTACCGTTGATAAACACCATTCTAAAGGCTGAAAATGGGCTCATGTTTTTTCCTGTTTCTATAATTGTCCAGGTGCCGTCTTTGGATTTTTTGCCGGAATGAAAGAGCCTGGCAATGATCACAACATCTTTGAGCAACAGCAAGCAGAATATAGCTGCACCGGCAAGGTAGATGATTTGCAACCACTGTTCCCAGCCCAACAGGGTTTGTCCTGATCCCGCAACGATAGCTTCCCGCACTTCGGCAGTCTGTTCAATAATAGGGCGGCTTGTTTCATTAGCATAAATTACTGAATCATAGTCCCACGGCCAGAGGGGTACCAGGGCGCCA
>DASPNB010000468.1:0-2143 GCA_035626755.1 Flavipsychrobacter sp. | reverse complement strand
TGGTACCGCTTACCGGCCCACTCGAACATGCCAGTGTAAAAAATGTTATGAAATATGTGATAGAGCATACTAACGGACAATTCGTTACCACCCTGCCTATTGGTTCTTCTCGTTCTGTATCCCCACTCTTTGTTGGCAATTGTGCAAATTTGGGAGGGTGAATACGCACCGGTGAGCAACAGGCCCCACATCTTCCGGATTAAATGGAACCGCTTCGTATCAATAACGATGGTCTTGGTATTTCTGTCTGTTATATACCCAGCTGGTGGCAGGCTTGGCAGCCATCCCTTGCTTGCCTTGCTCGCCATTCCCCTGGTACAAGCATTGCGCAGGTCTATAATGTACTGGTTTGCCATGCTCCCCTCTATACTCAGGAGAATTACGCTGTCTGTAGGATTAAATTGCCTATCAAGGGTCTGTATTCGCTGAATCACTCCCTGTTGCAACATCCACTGGATCGTACCTAGATCCACCGGATTACGGAACAATCGGTTCGTGTGCCACACCAAAATACCGTTTGCTTCTCCTTTTTGAATACGTTTAACCATTTCATCAAAGACAGGCCTCATGAAAGGCGCCTTAGCTGATTTAGCTTCAGTAAATACCTTTTTTATCTCCAGGTTAAGTTTAATTGCAACTTTTTTTAAGTCGGCGAGTTGGTCTTGTATGGACTGCACTTGTCGCTCCTCGTTTTCCTGAGATTTTCGGGCGTAGACAAAGTATGTTATTTTTCCTTCGTTTGTATTCATAACCACTAAAAGGACAGCCTGTGTTGAGCTACTTGTTCAACCCCGAAGGATTGTCAAATAGGCAGACTGCCCTTTTGGTACTCATGAATTTTCGGGCATCAGAACAAGAGCTCAACGTATCCAGTGTAACAAATCGTGCCACTGCTCACAAGTCGAAAATGTGTTTGTTAGCCAGCCGAAACAGGTTCACCAGATTAGCCAGTATGTCATACGCAGTTTGGCGATCCAGGTCTTTGCCATATAGTTCTTTGTAGGCCGCAATAAACTCATTTAGTTGTTCATCGCTAATAACCATAGTCTCACTATTACAGTATTGTACTGCACCTGACAGGGCTAAATTGTTCTCATTTATCGGACCGAAACAAAATGGTCTTTTATTAGTCCCCATTTGCTCGTCAGCAGAGGTGTACTATGAAAAAATGGAGCCTCAAAAAGTGTTTACACCACTAGGTGTTACGAATTACAGGAACGAAAAGAAACGCTTCGGTATTAAAGATGCTGATCGGCTGATGCACATGTACCTTTTAGGCAAATCAGGTTCGGGAAAAAGCACACTCATTCTCAATATGACTATCTCTGACCTGCAGCGCGGACATGGATTTGCCCTCCTGGACCCCCACGGAGAATTATCTAAAGAACTTCTACATTATGTACCCAAGGAACGACTAAAAGATGTTATCTATTTCAATCCGATTGATATAGATAACCCGATAGCCTTCAATCCTCTGGCCGGTATACAGCAGAGGCATCATAACCTGGTCGCCTCCGGCATAATCTCCACCATGAAAAAGGTTTGGGCAGATAGTTGGGGGCCGCGCATGGAACATATCCTCCGCTATAGCCTGCTATCCCTGCTACAATTCCCGGGCGCAACGCTCTTAGACATTCAGCCGCTGTTAACCGATAATGATTTCCGCAGCCAGGTTCTATGTTACATTACCGACATCCCAATTAGGAACTTCTGGCATAGCGAGTTTGCCTCATATACCAAAGCACTTCGTGCAGAGGCTATTGCGCCTATTCTTAATAAAGTGGGTATTTTCGCGGCCAGCCTGCCCCTTCGCCACTGCCTGGGACAGAAAGACAGGGGTCTCAGGATGTGGGAGATCATGAACTCCCGGAAAGTCCTTATCGTAAATCTCTCGAAAGGTGAACTTGGAGAAGATACCTCTGCGCTCTTAGGCTCGATGCTCATTACTGCAATTCAACTAGCAGCGTTGTATCGGACAAAGCTCTCACCGGAAAAACGTGGGCCCTTTTTCTTATACATAGACGAAATGCAATCATATGTCACCATGTCCTTTTGTGACATATTAGCCGAGGCGAGAAAATACGGCTTAGGGCTTTTTCTGACCCACCAATACTTGGAACAGATAGACCACCGCATATTATCC
>DASPNB010000467.1:0-4218 GCA_035626755.1 Flavipsychrobacter sp. | reverse complement strand
TCAGCTATTACGCTATTCATCCGGGCGGAGTTAAAATACTAGAGGCTTGCGAAGAAGCGCTTGGCATACATAAAGATGGCAATGCCATCTCTTACTCTATTTTGAAAGACTTTGGAAATATGTCCTCTGTTACGGTTTTGTTCGTGCTAAGTCGCTACCTCGAAGAGCTTACAAGTTCCGACAAAGGCAAAAAGATTATTTCCTGTGCCTTTGGTCCCGGCCTCACTATGGAATCCATGATATTGGAAATCGCGTAAACATAACCAATGCCTGATTTTTCCGTTAGAAGCACCTTACTGGAAATAATGGATGAGCCTGATATTCCTCGTGAGGATATCAGGATAGCTTTGAGCGAAATAGAAGCGATTAACCGAAAGCTCGGTGGATATCGTGTGGTGACAGGTGCGCTTGACGACTTGAATATCAACGGCCACATTTCTATTCTGGATATCGGTTGCGGAGGCGGCGATATGCTCCGCAAAATTTCAGACTGGGCGAAAAAGAATAACAAAAATGTGCAGCTAACGGGCATAGACATGAATCCTGATATCATCGACTTTGCCAAAGAAAGGTCACAGGGCCACAATATCGGCTATAAAACTATCAATGTATTCGACGATGCGATGCTGGCTTATTCCGCAGATATCACTACCTGTAGTTTGTTCTGCCATCATTTTGAAAAAAATGCTCTTGTACAGATCCTGAAGCGCATGCGTCAGCTGGCAAAGAAAGCCGTGATCATCAACGACCTCCACCGCCATTGGTTTGCCTATTATGCTATTAGTATATTAACCTTTCTTTTCGCGAATGCGAGATTGGTCCGTTACGATGCACGCCTCTCGGTGGCGCGCGCATTCACGCTAAAGGATTGGGAAGAGACCCTGCAAGCCGCAGGTATCAGTAATTATTCACTCAAATGGCGCTGGGCATGGCGCTGGCAACTGGTGATTAAGATTGAGTAATAGTAATGATATATACGATGTCATCGTTATTGGTGGCGGCCTGGCTGGTCTCACTGCCACTATAGAGCTGGCTCAAAAGGGGCGTAAGGTTCTTTTGCTCGAAAAGAAGTCCTATCCTTATCACAAGGTCTGCGGGGAATATATCAGCAATGAAGTGCTTCCTTATCTCCGTTCAGTAGGCTTCGATCCTATGATGTTCGGTGCTTCCGATATCAAAAGACTTCGTCTCTCCACTCCGGGTGGGAAGAATATATATACCAAACTAGACCTCGGTGGCTTCGGTATCAGCCGCTATACCATCGACAATGAACTGTACAAACTCGCGCTCTCAAAAGGAGCTGAGGTTTCGACCAATACCCGTGTCAACGATGTTACGTTTACTAACAATCATTTTGTTGTTACAACTAACAATACTACTTATATAGCTAAGTTGGTCATCGGTTCCTACGGTAAACGCGATACCCTCGATAAAAAGCTCAACCGCCCATTCATTCAGCAGCACACGGGTTACACTGGTGTGAAGTATCATGTCAGGCTCGATTATCCTGCTGACGAGATAGGTCTCGATAACTTCCGCGATGGTTATTGTGGCATATCAAAAGTAGAAGGCGATACATACAACCTTTGTTACCTCAGTTACCGCGCACCTAAAGAAGAGTTCAACAACATACCTGAACTGGAGGAGAAAGTGCTGTTCAAAAATCCTGTACTTAAAGAGATCTTCAAGCGCGCCACCTTCCTTTGGGATACTCCCCTGGTCATTACTCAGGTTTCCTTCGAACCCAAGGCGCTCATCGAAGGCCATATTTTCATGTGTGGCGATAGCGCCGGTCTCATTACCCCACTTTGCGGAAATGGAATGAGCATGGCCATCGCGGGAGCAAAGCTCTTGACCGGGCTAATAGAAGAAAGCAATATCCTGAAGCACGAGAACATCCCCGCCGCTGCACGTCAGCAATTAGAAGGGGCCTATCAATTGCTGTGGGACAAACAGTTCAAGGCCCGCCTCTTCTGGGGAAGAACTATCCAGCGCTTTTTTGGGAATCCATTGCTGACCTCCGCTTTCCTGCGGACTACCCACGCTGTCCCGGCTCTGGAGCGGAAGCTGATAAGTTTGACGCATGGCGAAGTGCTGATGTGATCCTTACAATTTCCCATCAAGTTTGTAGCTGCGAACCCTGATATTTTGGTCTCGCATTGTAGTTCTTTTAAATGTGTCGATATGCTTCCTTCAATTCTTGAGTTTTCATGAGCAGTTTTTGAGTTTTCATGAGCCCAAAATGAGTTTTCATGATCCAAAATTGAGCTTTGCTTGAGGTAAGAATGAGTTTTCATGAGCCAAATATGAGCTTTCAAACGTCGAAACCCTTTCCTGGCTTGATTTGTTACCTAAAAAATGTCCTCCAAGATGAGTTTTAACTATGGCCCACTTATCAACCTATCAACTTATTAACATTTCGACCCGCAAAAGCTAAATATCTTTTCCTTAATAACCGCACTTATACTACCTTTGCGCTGCAAACGGAGGCATTATAGAATAAAATAATGTAATTCTTCCCTAGCTATTATTACTAATTACTTTCGACTTTCTACTAAATAGTATATGTCAGGACAGCTTAAAGAGGTTCGTAACCGGATAAAATCAGTAACATCTACCCAGCAGATCACTAAAGCCATGAAAATGGTGAGTGCTGCCAAACTGCGTCGCGCACAGGATGCAATCATCCAGATGCGACCCTACGCACAAAAGCTGCAGGAAATGCTAAGCAACATAGTGAGCTCTTCATCCGGCGATATGGAAATGCACCTCGCCGCCGAGCGTCCTGTAGAGCGTGTCCTCCTCATACCCATCACAAGCGATCGCGGTCTCTGTGGTGCCTACAATACCAATGTTATTAAAATGACCCGCAGCATCATTACTGAAAAGTTTGCTGCGCAGCACGCCAAGGGTAACGTAACTGTACTGCCAATAGGGAAGAAGGGTTACGAGTACTT
The DNA here is from genome assembly GCA_035626755.1 of Flavipsychrobacter sp. Classification (GTDB taxonomy): domain Bacteria; phylum Bacteroidota; class Bacteroidia; order Chitinophagales; family Chitinophagaceae; genus MKUN01. Next base: position 1,261 of record DASPNB010000467.1, on the reverse strand, counting down.
CAGCCGCTATGGTTATAAAGTTGTAGATAATTTCTGGACAATATTCTCTGACCTTAGTTTCGATTCTGTTCGTGAAGCTGCCGTTTATGCTCAGCAGGCCTTCCTGAACAAAGAATACGATAGGGTAGAGATCGTTTACAGCCAGTTTAAAAATGCAGCCACGCAGCTGTTTGTTTCCGAGCCTTACCTGCCTATTCCTAAGGTGGCAAATGAGAGTGGCGCCAAGACGCAGTCAGATTTCATCTTCGAGCCTTCAATGGAAGTGCTGATGCAGGAGCTGATGCCTAAGATACTTAATACCCAGGTTTATAAGGCGGTTTTGGATGCCAATGCCTCGGAGCACGGTGCCCGTATGACGGCTATGGACAAGGCCAGCGAGAACGCCAACGAACTCCTTCGCAACCTGAAGATTAGCTACAACCGCGCCCGCCAGGCGGCTATCACTACGGAGCTTACCGAAATTGTGAGCGGCGCAGCTGCATTACAAGGATAATATTAAAAGCTATATAGATAAAACCCCCGCATTTGCAGGGGTTTTGTTATTTTTAGGGTATAAATATAAGCTATGAAGAAGCTGATGCTCGCAATGTGCTGTTTTGGTGTTCTGGGCACTTCTGCCCAGAATGCAAGAGTGAAGACCTATACAACGCCTTTGGCCGGAAAAGTAGTATTGGGTGAAATAGATGATAAATATGCAGCAGAAGTCTTCAGTCTGGAGGCTCCTTCCCCCGACGGCAATCTTGATAAGATCCGCCTTGCTGAGGCAAAAAGGCAGGTAGCCGAAAAATACCCCCCACGCAAGCTGCCCGATATCGATGCCTACGCAAAAAGCACGGCGGCGCCATCTCCGGTAGTATTGTCCAGCTTTAAGGCTGATAGTTTCCCCGGCATTCCCCCTGATAACTATATGGCGATCTCGCAGGATAAAAAGGCGGTTTCTGTTATCAACAATTCAATAACTGTTATAAATGCACAAGGTGGGCAGATAACTAATAAGGTAAGCCTTTATTATTTTACGATTCCTGCAGGTCTGCTTAACCAGGGCTCTAATCAAAATAACTATAAGTATGATCCTAAGGTGATGTACGACCCCGAAGCGGACCGGTTCATAACCGTAATACTAAATGGTACCGATCAGTATAACTGGATCATCATGGGCTTTTCACAAACTAATGACCCCGCAGGTGCCTGGAATTTCTATAAGTTTTTAGGCGACTATGCCGGCGATACGACTTGGTTCGATTATCCCACCATAGCTATG
>DASPNB010000466.1:0-2060 GCA_035626755.1 Flavipsychrobacter sp. | reverse complement strand
ACACAGCTCTGGCCAACCGAGAATAAATTCTCAACAAGCCTTTGCCTCCACTCAGACTGAGAGCATAATAAACTTACTTTCCCTTTATGCTATTCGAGGACACCTTCTTTGATCTCGCGCCAGAGGGCACGGTAGCACGTGTTGGCAAAGCTGGATGGAGCGTAGGCTTCAACAGGGGCATTATAAACACCCATCTTCTCTATATCAGAAAGGGTAGGTATATAGTGCTCGAAGAAGTGCTTATCGCTGCAGAGCTGATCCATGATCTCGTTGTGCATGCCCTTACGCGTATCTGCCATGGCAAAAAAGCACATCAGCTTATCTACACCACCCATCTTTTCCTTAAAGTAAGCCTTTACGATCTCGTAACTGCGAACTGAAAGCGTGGTTGGGATAACAGGCATGAGCACTGCATCGGAAGCATAGAACACATTTTCCGCCAGCGGTGAAATACCGGGAGCGCAATCGATGAAAATGAAATCGTACTCGTTCTCCAATTCTTTCAGCAGTGACTTCAGCAGCTTGCGCGAGCTGGAGTGCGTTAAGGAATTTTCGAGCTTTGCAGCAGAAATGTCAGTTGGTATTATGTCGAGATTATCATAGTCAGTTGACATGATAGCCTCGGCGATAGATACAGACTGATCGAGAATTTTTTTCACGTGTGCCTTAGGTTTAGGCAATGCGTTGAAATAAAAACTGGCTGCACCCTGGGGATCAAGATCCCAAAGAAGGGTCTTATACCCGTCCATAGAAGCCATGTAAGCAAGATTGACGCAAGAGGCAGTTTTACCTACACCACCCTTGAGATTGTAGAGAGACGCGATGAACATAGTTTTATCCTTATCCTATATGTGTTAGAAAAAACTAAAACTACTATATAACGTTTTTTGAAAAATTAGTTTTTTTCCACATTATTTGTCAGCGGCGGCATAGACACCGCCAACATTAAATAATCGGTAGGCCATATCTATACCCGACTGGGTAGCATCTTTGTAGGTACAGGACTGGCGTGGCACAATGTAGCCCCCGCTTTTATCCAGTACATAATATTCCATACGCCTGAGCTTGCCTTGTGTGGAAAATATTATGTAGGCCTCGGGAGATGTGCTGCTCAGACCCCAAGTTATATTACAATCTTTTAATCTCTCCACCACTTCTTTATCGACAGTGCCGCTGACATGAAGATTCATGTTCATCTTTAAACCGGAGAAAGGAATGAGCTGGGGATAGAGGCCATAAAGCCGATACATCCATTGGTTGTAACTCTCTTTGTCTTTGCGCTCTTTAGCACATTCAGCCTGGGCCTGGTAGACTCTGGCGATGAATAATTTTTCGTATTCGGGATCAATGCTTTTATCCGCGAGAATAGTATTCAGTAATTTTTCTGCCTCCTTGTATTCATCTTTCTTCATGTGAAGACGGGCTGTGAAGAGCTGGAAGTATTTGCGGATCTTAGGCCTGCTGGCTGACTCCGCTTCACGTTTAAATTTATCGAAGAAGAAATTTGTACTGAAATCGCGGATCAACAACCATATTTCGTCCCAGCTTACTGTGCTTTCGCTTGAGAGCAATTTGTAGATGACGCGCTCGCGCTCGGGATTTTGCGAGAGCTGATTGATGATGAGAAATTGCTGGGCGTAACGCTCGGACAATACCCCGCCCATACGAGTCAAGACCTTCGGGTTATACCACCAGTTCTCATTTTCAAACTTCTGCATCTCCCAGCGGTTCTCTTTGGCCATGAGCTTGCCCAACTGGACGCTGAAATCGTAGTGCGTTTGACCCAATGTAGTACCGATGTGGAGCTCTTTGAATTCAGCGGCTTTATTCATTATACGCTCGGCTTCCTTAACCTGCCCGTCGTAAAGGAGACTACGTGAAAGGCCGATATTGTACCAACCAAAGCCGGGGGTGGAGCCTGTGGCCTTGATCATATCGCGCATGAAGGCAATGCCGTGCTTAGGATCGGCCTTGTAAATATCAAGTATAGACAGGTAGTAGGCCCATTCCTTGAGGTGACCATTGCCAATATCCTGTCCGGCGGCTTCCTGGTATTCGTC
>DASPNB010000465.1:0-7270 GCA_035626755.1 Flavipsychrobacter sp. | reverse complement strand
CATATAGATATTGATGCAAACATCAACAATGTCCACATCAATGATTTCCTGGACGCGTTTGAAAACTTCGGGCAGACAACGATAAGCTCCAAAAACATCAAAGGACGCTTCTTTGCGAAGGCTAAAATATCGGGCAACATTAAAGACAACGGCGATTTGGTATCCAGATCCTTGCATGGCAGTCTTGATTTCAATCTAAAAGACGGTGCACTTGTAAATTTTGAGCCCCTTCTGAATGTCGGCAAGTTTATCTTCCGCAAACGCAGGTTAGAAAATATCACCTTCAGCGACCTGAAGAACACACTGGACGTAAAGGGCGACAAGATCTACATCCGCCCTATGCTGATAGAAAGCAGTGCGCTGAATGCCAAGGTAGAAGGCGTGTATGCCATTGGTGCCGGAACAGATATCCTTATGGACGTTCCGCTGCGTAATCCAAAGAAAGATGAATTGGTTTGGGACGATAGCCTGAAGGCCGAGCGGCAAATGAAAGGACTTGTGCTGCACCTACGTGCGGTGGACGGAGAGGATGGCAAAGTGAAAATAAAATGGAACCGTAAAGAAAAAGAAGAGGGACAGGAACAGCGACAGGCTGAAAAAGCCGAAAAGAAAAAGCTTCGCCTCTTTAAGCGACAGAATAAAGAAAGCAATTAATCCTGTGGAACAGACTGTACCTTGGTAGCTTGTGCCAGCTCTTTTATTAACATTGGATCGCGCTCTATGGCATTTCCTACAACTACTACCTGGGCACCTGCCTGGCAATTAGCCCAAACCTTATCAGGGGTTTGTATGCCACCACCAACAAACAGTGGGATATCGATGTGGCTGCTCACCTTGTGTATCATCTCGGTAGAGATAGGATTACGGGCACCGCTGCCAGCATCCATATAGATAATATGCTTGCCCTGAAGTTCACCTGCCCAGGCAGTGCAAAGAGCTATATCCGGCTTATTGGCCGGTATGGGGGAAGCATGACTGATGTATGAAACAGTAGTAGGCACACCGCCATCTATCACCATATAGCCTGTAGAGATCACTTCCAGTCCGCTGGCCTTTACAGCAGGGGCGGAAATGACGTGCTGGCCTATGAGCAATTCAGGATTGCGACCTGAAATAAGAGACAGATACAAAAGAGCGTCAGCATAGGGCGTCACCTGCGCCGGGCTACCGGGGAAAAGAATAACCGGGATGTTGCTATCAGCCTTAAACCGCTGGATGCAGGCGTCTAGCTGATGATCTACCACCAGGCTGCCACCCATGAGCAGGAAATCAACCCCGGCATCATTACACAGCTCGGCAAGATATTGCATATCTGAGGGGGCCACCTTATCGGGGTCAACCAATACGGCAAAACCACTCTTACCTTTCTTTTTCAGGTCCGTCAGCTGCTGATATATACTTCCTGTCGCCATTCTTAGATCTAAGCCATTCTTTCCGCTACAAAAATGCAGAAATTATCGTGGAATTATGTTAATACTACTTCTTTTTTAATTCGTCTCTTATCTCCATTAACAATTGGTCGGTGGAAGACGGCGCAGGAGGCGGAGCGGCAGCTTCTTCCTTGGTTTTTAGCCTGTTCATAAACTTAACAATTATGAATATGCAAAAAGCTATGATGAAGAAATCGACTACCGTTTGTATAAAGTCGCCATAGGCTAATACGTTGGCGCCGGCGGCCTTGGCTTCAGCCAGCGAACTAAAAGAAGATGCACCGTCTTTACCCGGCTTTAATACCATAAACCGGTCGGTAAACTTCTGGCCATCGCCCAAAAGGCCTATCAGGGGCATTAAAAGGTCATCTACCAGGGCCGACACTATCTTACCGAAAGCAGCGCCAATGATAACACCGACCGCCAAATCCATTACATTACCCTTTAATGCGAAGGATTTGAACTCTTTAAAGAAACCCATGGTACGCCAGATTAGTTTGTACTTAAATATACTCAATGGCCGGCACAATTCAAACCCATGAGAAGTGCAGCCCGTGGCGGCCGTTAACATCATTATCAATTTTTTAGATAGTGGCCATAGAAACAATATATACTCAGGAAACGTTTTGTGTGGATTTTGTTTCCTTAGTTTTGCCCCGCAAATATGGAAGCATTAACTAAAATACTCAGTGCAGGGGTGGAGTTGTTCAGCCAATACGGCTTTAAGACAATTACCATGGACGATATTGCCAGGAGAGCGGGTATTTCTAAAAAGACCCTGTACCAGCATTTCGCTAATAAGGAGGAAGTGGTACGCGAGGCAGTGATCTGGTACAAAAACCACCTGGACACCCAGTGCCGCGCCATGATGGAAGATACGGAGAACGCTATAGAGGCCATGGTGCGCATCAAAACCATGATGGACCATTCCTATAAGCAGACCAACCCTATGGTGATCATGGAACTGCAACGCTACTACCCTGAAGGGTATAAGGTATTTCGCGAAAGCCTGGTGACGCAGGATGTAGAGGCGGTAAAGAAAAACCTGCAACAGGGAATAGAAGAGGGCCTGTACCGCGAAAACCTGAATGTAGACCTGGTAGCACGTTTTCATATCGAGTCGGCGCTGCTGCTGATGCAGCCTAACCTGATGGTGAATGAGCGTGAAGACCTGAAGGCCGTGAACCACGAAATAACTGAACTATTCCTATATGGAATAATGACCCCTAAAGGAGAAAAACTATATCACAAATACAAGGAAAAATATCTAAAGCACGCAACAAAATCATGAGACGAATAATAGTAAGCTTGTCACTTGTAGCAGCCTGCATGCAAAATGCAAAGGCACAGGAGCCCATGGCTCTTAGCCTGCAGGCAGCAATGGACTATGCGGTAAAGAATAACGCGGCAGCAAAAAATGCCAGGCTGGACGTGCAAATACAGGACGCACAGAACAGGCAAGTAACATCAATAGCTCTCCCGCAAATAAATGGTAAGGGCGACTTCACAGGATTCTTCAACCTTCAGAAAGCCTTCGTTCCCGGTGAGTTTATAGGAATGCCCGGCACCTTTGTACCGGTAGCATTTAGTCCAAGGTATAGTACCACGGCGAGCGCCACCGGAAGCCAGATTCTTTTTGACGGATCTGTACTAGTTGGACTTCAGGCACGCAAGGCAGCGATGGAGCTGGCCAACCAAAAAGGACTACTGACAGAAGAGATGATCCGTTACCAGGTGCAGAGGACATATTACGGAATAGTCATAGCCCGCAGGCAGCTTTCTATTCTCAATCGCTCGCTTTCTTCGCTTAGAAATATTGCTTATGACCTGCGGAAGCTGAAAGAAAGTGGCTTCGTTGAGAAAATTGAAGTAGACCGTACCAATGTGCAACTGAACAATCTTCTGACGGACAGCATGAGGGCTCAAAGCTTTTTGCAGGTTAGTGAACAAGGACTGAAGTTCGCCATGGGCCTTGATATTGATGCGCCTATCGTGCTAACAGATACCTCTGTTGAAAAAACACTCGAGAAAGGCCTGGTACTTGGGAGCGGTGAAACGGATTATAGCAGGCGTACAGAGTACTCTTTGTTGCAAACCGTGCAGAAACTCAATGAATATAATCTGAAACGCTACAAGCTGGCAGCATTGCCAACACTTGCTGCGGTGGGTAGCCTGGGATACAACTTCGGTACAAACACTTTTAACCAAGTATTTGAATTCAACAAATACTATCAGTTCTTTTCTTTTGCGGGTCTGCAATTGAATGTCCCCATTTTCAGTGGCTTCAAGCGTACTAACCAGGTAAGAGAGGCAAAGCTGAACTTAGAAAAAATCAGGAACAGTATCGACTCGCAGAAACTAGCTATTGACTTTGATATTCAGAGATCAAGAACAACTTTCAGAAACTCCATTTTACAATTGAAGAGCCAGGAAAGCAATATGCAGCTTGCGGAAACAGTACTTGACCTGGCGGAAAAAAAGTATAAAGCAGGTGTGGGCAGTAATATAGAGGTGAACCAGGCGCAAACAGAACTACTGCGCGCCCAAAATAATTACTTCTCTACACTGCTGGAATCTGTGAATGCGCAATCGGATCTACAAAAGGCACTTGGAAACTTTAAATAAAACACATCACAATCAACATACGATGAAACATTCAATATATCTGATCTCTGCTACCCTGATCCTTGCATCATGCGGTGGAGACAAGACTGAAAAGACAGAAACAAAGACTGATAGCACAGCGGTAAGAAAGGCAATACCTGTGTCAGTAATGGAAGTTCAGGCTGCACCATTCACTGCCTACATTGAGATCCAATCGCAGATAACAGGCGAAGAGAACGTAAATGCGCAGCCCCAGTCGCCCATGCCGGCTGCTGTTAAGTCTATCAATGTAAAGGTAGGTCAGCGCGTCTCACGAGGACAGGTTTTGGCTTCACTGGATGCTGCTCCTATCGAGCAGCAGATAAAAGCGCTGGAACCTAACATTATCCTTTCCAGGTCTCTCTACGAAAAACAAAAGAAACTTTGGGAGCAGCAGATAGGCACTGAAGTGCAGCTGATGCAAACAAAAGCAGCATATGAGAGTGCTGTAGCAGGCAAAGAAGCACTTGTGGCACAAAGGAACCTCTACAGGATAGTTTCTCCCATCAACGGTACAGTTGACCAGATCAACCTGAAAGTAGGAGACGTCATTTCTGCACAAAACCCAATTGCAGGAATTCGCGTGGTAGACCTCGATAAAATGAAAGCTACTGCCAACCTTGGTGAAAATTACCTTGGTAAAGTTAACGCCGGAGACGAAGTCATCCTGGTACTCCCTGATGGTACTGATTCTATCGTTACAAAACTTACTCACGTGGGTCAATCGGTAGATCCTGTTTCCCGCGCATTCGAGGTGCAGGTAAAGTTGGGATCTAATAAGAAGCTGCGCCCGAATATGTCTTGCAAAATGAAAATAGCCAACTACAGCAGCGCCAGCGCCTTAACGGTTCCTGTATCTGTTATTCAAAAAACAGGCGATGGTGAAATAGTGTATGTAGCTGATGGCAAGGTTGCCAAGGCTGTAGCAATCGTTAGCGGAAAGAATTCAAATGGTATGGTAGAAGTCCTTTCAGGATTGGAGCCCGGCCAAAAGGTAATAGTGGAAGGCTATGAGGAGCTGGACCACGGCGCACCTATCAGCGTAAAGTAAGAAAACTCATTTGCACACACAGATCAACATTGAGCAATGAAAGACAAATTTAAAGAGTTTAAGTTATCGAGCTGGGCCATCGACAACCGGACAGCCGTATATATAATAACAGTCATCATTACCCTTGCGGGCCTGATGGCCTACAATGCCCTACCTAAGGAAAACTTCCCGGAAATAAAGCTGCCTCAGATATATGTGCAGACTATTTACCCCGGCACCTCTCCTGAAAACATGGAAAACCTGGTGACAAAGCCGATAGAAAAGGAAGTAAAGAATCTTACCGGCGTAAAAAAGGTAACCAGTAACTCATTCCAGGATTTTTCGGTGGTAATAGTGGAGTTCAACACCGATGTGGAAGTAAAGGAAGCGAAACGTGAAGTAAAGGATGCGGTGGATAAAGCCCGCACCGAGTTACCTCAGTCTCTGCCTAACGAGCCACAGGTAATGGATATAGATCTTTCGGAGCTGCCTATCCTTTTTGTGAATATATCGGGCAATTATGACCTGAACAGGCTGAAGAAATATTCTGACCGTGTACAGGATAAGATAGAAGAACTGAAGGAGATAAAGCGCGTGGATATGGTGGGTGCCCTGGAGCGAGAAATCCAGATAAACCTGGACATGTTCAAAATGCAGGCTGCTGGTATCACCTTCGATGACGTGGAACGTACAGTGGCTGCGGAAAATATCTCTGCAACACCGGGACAGGTGTCTATGAACAACCAGAAGCGTATCATTAGCGTACGTAATGAATTTAAGACAGCTGAGCAGATAGGTGGTGTTATCATCAAAAATCAGCAAGGACGTTCCATTTACCTGCGCGACATCGCCGATGTACAGGACAGCTTTGAAGAACAAGAGAGCTATGCCCGCCTCGACGGAAAGAACGTAATTACCCTGAATATTATCAAGGCTTCCGGAGAAAATCTGATCGATGCCTCTGAGAAAATTGAGAAGCTTATAAAGGAGATGCAGGAACAGGATCTACCTAAGGATTTGAATATCGTTGTTACCGGCGATCAATCAGAACAGACAAAGACTACCCTTCACGACCTGATCAATACTATTATCATAGGCTTTTTGCTGGTGACTATCATCCTCATGTTCTTCATGGGAGTTACTAACGCCTTATTCGTGGCCATGTCTGTTCCGCTGTCCTGCGCTATCGCCTTCCTGGTGATGCCTGTTATGGGCTTTACCCTGAACATGATTGTGCTGTTCTCGTTCCTGCTTGCTCTGGGGATAGTGGTGGATGATGCCATTGTGGTGATAGAAAATACGCACCGGATATTCACTACCAATAAGATGCCTATTAAACAGGCAGCCAAATATGCCACAGGCGAGGTATTCCTTCCCGTACTGACCGGTACAATTACTACATTGATGCCGTTTATACCGCTGGCATTCTGGAAAGGCATTATCGGCGAGTTTATGTTCTACCTGCCTATTACATTGATCATCACGCTGATAGCATCGCTGCTGGTGGCTTATATTATCAACCCTGTGTTCGCGGTTGACTTTATGAAGCATGATGATCATGCGGATGCTCCGGCTAAGCGCCGTTTTACTAAGCGCGACAAAGTACTACTTATCATATTCCTTTCCATTGCGGGTCTTTGCTACCTGGCCGGCGGAATAGGCATGGGTAATTTTGTATTGCTCATTTACGTCTTTATCCAGCTGGAGAAATATGTATTCTCCAAGTGGATCAGGGGTTTCCAGACAAAGGCTTGGCCTGCGTTCCAGGATTGGTACACGCGATGGCTGAAACGCTCATTGGCCCGTCCCGGAAGGATTGTGGTGGGTACAGTGGTGCTTTTCATTCTTGCTATTGTACTCTTTGTTGTAAGGAAGCCGGAAGTGTTGTTCTTTCCTACCCAGCAGCCCAATTTCGCTTATGTGTACCTGAATATGCCGGTGGGTACTGACCAGGCATATACCAATAAGGTGCTCGGCGACCTGGAAAAGAAAGTGTATGAAGCACTGGAAATAGACCTGAAAAAAGGCAAGAAGAACCCGATTGTCAAGTCTATTATATCCAACGTAACGGTTGGCGCAATAGACCCTACCAGTGGTGAGATGGGTAACTTCCCGAATAAGGGTAAAATTACTGTTGCCTTCGTTGGTTTCGCTGAGCGTCAGGGGG
>DASPNB010000464.1:0-2560 GCA_035626755.1 Flavipsychrobacter sp. | reverse complement strand
AGAGCAGTTCTTTAGGGCTTGATATGCTCGACAAACATGATCACGCCAATATCAAATATCGCCGTGTAAACGAGGACACCGGCGAAGAGGTTGCCTGGGGCGATATAGTAAAAGGGTATAAAATTGACGGCAAATACGTAGTCCTCACAGATGAGGATTTCGAAAAAGCCAGCCCCGAAAAAAGCAAACAAATAGAGATACAGGAATTTGTAGATGAGGGGGAAATAGACACCACTTTCTATGAAACTCCTTATTACCTGGAGCCCGCAAAAGGCGGCGAACGCGCCTATGCCCTCCTCCGTGAAGCATTGCGTGATAGCGGTAAGGTAGCGGTCGGTTCATTTGTAATGCGTACCAAGGAAAACCTTTGCCTCCTGAAAGCCCAGGATAACATGCTCCTCCTGCTCCGCCTTCGCTTCCCCGAAGAAATTCGCGATTATAAAGACCTCAATATACCTACCCAACGTACCGAGGTAAAGCCAGCTGAGTTGAAAATGGCCAAGGCTCTTATTGCACAGCTTACACCGAAAAACTTTGACATCTCAAAATACAAGGACAACTACGACAATGAACTCATGAAACTTATCAGGGCCCGCGCAAAAGGCAAGAACCTACCTGAGCCTAAGATCAAGATGGTAAAGAACAAATCCAGGGATATTATGGATCAGCTCAAGGAAAGCCTTGAAGGTTCCAAAAAAATACCAACTACCCGGCGTAAAAAAGCTTCATAATGGGACTGACAACTTATAAAAAGAAACGTCGTTTCAACGAAACACCGGAGCCCGCAGGTAAGATGCAAAAAGCCAGGGGAAAATTAACCTTTGTTATTCAGCGTCACGATGCATCGCATCTCCACTATGATTTCCGCTTGGAGGCCAATGGGGTATTGAAGAGCTGGGCTGTTCCTAAAGGCCCCTCCTTAAACCCGGCCGACAAACGCCTGGCCATGATGGTAGAAGACCACCCTATTGAATACGGAAAGTTTGAAGGTGATATTCCCGAAGGCAACTATGGTGCCGGCCACGTAGATATCTGGGACCATGGCACTTACGAACCAATTGACGAAGACGGAAACGTGATCACAGAAAAAGATTTCTTAAAAGACCTGAAAAAAGGAAGCATCAAGTTTACAATGAAGGGCAGAAAGCTCAAAGGCGAATTTGCCCTCGTTCACACCCGTGGCCGTGGAGACAATAGCTGGCTGCTCATCAAGCACCGTGATAAATATGCCACCGATGAAGAATACACTGCCGAAACTTTCGCCAAAAAATCATCTCTCAAATACTCGGCTGAAAAAAGAGCAAGGCGCGAAGCGAGAAAATCTGCACGTCCGGCTAAGAAAGCCACGACCCGCAAAACTGCGGTAAAAAAAAAGTAGCTACTAAGGCAGTAGAAACTATAGACCGCAAAGTCAACCGCAAATACGCCGAATTTATTACTCCCATGATGGCTAAACTGCACGATGCAGCTTTCGACAGTGCTGATTGGGTGTTTGAAATAAAATGGGACGGCTACCGTGCTGTCTGCGAACTGGATGGAGAAAATACCCGGCTTTATTCCCGAAATGGCCTTTCCTTTGAAGCAAAGTATCCTGACGTATATGAAGCCCTCAAAAAAATAAAAAAGAAGGCAACAATAGACGGGGAGATTGTTGCCCTCGATGAGAACGGCAAGCCAAATTTCCAACTGCTCCAGCAGTTCGACCCTTCTACCACCCAGCTTGTTTACTATGTTTTCGATTGCCTGGGGATCAACGGCAAATCTATTAAGCAAAAAACATTACTCGAGCGTAAAGAAGCCCTCCAAAAGATTCTACCCGCTGATAACGACATCATCCGCTACTGCGATCATGTTGCCGAAAAGGGAAAGGAGTTTTTCGAAGTCACAGGCAAACACGGGCTTGAAGGAATGATTGCCAAAAAGGCCAATAGTAAGTACTATGAAGGTCGTCGCTCAGATGAATGGCTAAAGATAAAGCAGGTCCAAACCGAAGAAGCTATTATTTGCGGCTATACTGCTCCGCGTGGCGGTAGAAAGTACTTCGGCGCCCTTGTACTGGGAATGTATAAGAACGGTAAACTTACTTATACCGGCCATACCGGCACCGGCTTCAATCACAAGACGCTGATGGAGGTATACGAACTCATGCAGCAGTATAAAAGCGACGATTCACCCTTTAATGTAAAAATCCCCGTAAATGGAAAAGTCACCTGGCTCACTCCCGAACTGGTATGCAATCTCAAATACTCTGAAATAACCAGCGATGGTATCCGCAGGCATCCGGTCTTCATGGGACTGCGTGTAGACAAGGAATCTGAAGAAGTAAATACCGAACAGGATAGAAAGGCCACTAAACCTTCAAAAAGCAAAGAAGAGACCATGGATAAAGAACAAACAATCGGCGGCAAGAAATTAAAGCTCTCCAATCTGGATAAAATCTTCTGGCCCGATGAGGGCTTTACCAAGGGTGACCTCATTGAGTACTACGACAAAATATACAAGTACATAGGAAAGTATCTAAAGAACCGCCCCGAATCGCTGCGCCGCACTCCCAACGGCC
>DASPNB010000463.1:0-3269 GCA_035626755.1 Flavipsychrobacter sp. | reverse complement strand
GCCCGCCCGCTGAATGGCACCTATTGCGGCTTTATATTGCTGCCGCAAACAGAGGGGTATGCAGACTACCTGACCGTAGAGTGGTAATGAGGGTAATAGAAAAAGAAATGTCCGCCCCGCTTAGCCGGGCGGACATTTCTTTTTAAAACAGTTCTATCTATATATAGAGAGTGTGTTTACGGATTGCCTAGTACCCGAACGGGTGATACAAAAGTAGACGCCTGCAGGCAGGGAAGAGATATCTACCTGCACTGAGCTATGTGAACCGGCAAAAGATTGGGTAAGCATTTTTTGCCCGATTGTATTTACGATATTAATATCGACCTGTCCGGAACTAAAACCGCCATTCCACTCAACAAATAGTGTGTTTTTTGCAGGATTAGGATATAAGCTGACTTTATCAGCTTCCGGTAAGATTGGCTTTTCGCTACCTGAGAGAGGGAACATCTGGCGATACATGAGTAAGCCTCCGGTCTGTGTGCCAACGATCATATCCATAAGACCATTGCCATCTATGTCGGCAACGGTGGGTGCAGTTCTTACACCGAGGCCTTTGATGAACGAATATAGAGAGTCTATTTGCTGCCAGGTAGCAGTTGTATCACCACCCTGGAAGCCCTGGAAACGATAAATTGCTCCTGTAGAACTGCCGGAAAGAAGATAAGGGTAGCCTCCATCGTCAACCAGGCCTATGAAAGGTGTGCTGTAGCCCTTATAAGTAAATTGAGGATCTGTTTTCACGTCACCAAGCCTGGTATTAATTAATTTCAGCTTCACCTGGTTCGGGACTGTGCTTACATTCTGATAATAGACAAAGTACCCAAGCATGGTTCCGATCACGAGATCTCGTTTACCATCATTGTCCATATCATAAATAAATGGAGCAGCATTCTGACCAACATCAATGACCACGTTGTTCATATCCCTGATCTTGGTGGAGAGATTTGTCCAGGCGGGCTGCACAGAATTAGAGGGAGCAGTATTCAAATACAGGCTTAATGTACCGTCGGATTGACCGACAATCAGATCATCTTTGCCATCATTGTTCAGATCTCCTGCGGCCAGAGCAGAACCTTTGAGGTCAGCGGTATCCATCTGCAGGAGGTTATAAGTCTGGAATTCAAAAGAAGGACTCCCGGGACCAGACGATGTATTGCGATAGTAGGCAATCTTGCTACGCAGCACACCGGACTGATAGTACCCATCTGAGCCAACGAGCAAGTCGGGCTTCCCATCCTTATCATAGTCGTACAACATAGGATAAGAGCCTGTACCAACATCGATCATCTGATCTACAAGAAAGGTGTCTTTCTGTAAAGTGAATACCGGGGAACTGGTAGTTCCCGTATTCCTGTAAAACTGCATGGTTTTGTAGTTCTCTGAAGAGCCTTCAGCATGCGGCGTAATCATCAAGTCCTTCTTGCCATCCTGGTCGGCATCAACATGAAAAGCTGAAGGATACTGTGGCATCAATACATTTTGCCAAATAGTATCCTGGTAAACCATTGTATCAACAGGATAACCTGTCTGTACAATCCCGTTGCGGAAAAACTGCACATCGGAGTATTGATTGTTGCCATCAAGCAGATCATAATCTCCATCGCCATCAGCATCGAAAATGCAGATGGAATTGCTGCCATCCCTGCTGCCTGAGGAACGCAGCAATCCTACATTGCTACAAGCATAGGGCATAATGTGTGTGCGTGCTGAGCCTTGCCTTATCTTACCCCAACATTTATCTCTCAGCTTGATGCGTATGCTATCCGGGGGAAGCGCGTCTTCTACCTGGTAGTTTTGGTAATAGTATATATACGCGCCATCTGCATCATAGGCGAAAAAATCAAGGTCACCATCATCATCGATATCAAAAACGCAAGGCACATCCCCATTTTTCACATAGGCATCAATAGGTGGATTGGTAAAAGTATCATTGCTGTAGGTTAAGCCCGCGTAGTAGGTAAAGCTAAGCTCCTGGTTAGTATTGTAATACCCCGTGTAGGCAGTGAAGCCATATATACCGTTGTGCGAGAAGAGGTCGGGAATACTATCATCGTTATAGTCGGCCAGAGTAAGATATTCTGAAGTGGTAGGAAAATTGGCTATATACCTTGGTTGAAAAACATAGTAGGGATTACCAGCGGTACCTGTATTAATAAATGTACGCCACTGGCGTGGGTTACGTTCAAATATCACCATGTCTTGCTTGCCATCATTATTAAGATCTCCCATTGTTACCTGGGGATTATCCAGACCACCTGCCCAGGGAGTAGATTTCGCCTGGCTGTTCATGTAGACAGGAGCACTACCGTCATAAATGTATATTATGCCCTGGAACTGAGCGTGCGCGGCCGTGGTGATAAGACTAAGTAAAAAAATCAGACGTTTCATTCATGTAAAAATAATGAATAATAAGCTATTTCCCATTGGTTTAACTACTGGTTACAAATGGCTGGCTCAGTCGCTAAAAGGGAGGTATATTTGATCTGTTCCATTGTTATTTATGTCCGAAGGAAATTATAGCGACAAAAAAGTAAGACTGATATTTTACAGCTTGTGGGTGCTGCTTTCGGTTGGCCAAGCCTCTTTTTCGAACCTTATACCGGATGAAGCATATTACTGGGCCTACTCGCAAAGAATGGCCTGGGGTTATTTTGATCATCCACCTGTGATTGCAGCAATGATCAAAGCCGGATATGCAATGATCAATAATGAAGCAGGAGTACGACTACTGTGCATACCAGCTATGGCTGTTACCATCTATACTGTTGAAAAGCTGACACGACCGCGAAGTATTTCACATTTCTATATGGCCATGTCTTCGCTGGCCATTTTACACATTGCCGGCATACTAGCGGTGCCTGATGTACCGTTGCTCTTGTTTGGTGCGTGCTTCTTTTCTTTATACAAAAAGTATAGTGATAACGGTGAAGCCTATACCATTCCCCTACTTGCACTAAGCATAGCACTTATGCTGCTAAGTAAATATCACGGTATTCTTATCGTCTTCTTTACGCTGTTATCAAACAGGCAGCTATTGCGAAAAGCATCTTTCTGGCTAATAGTTGTGCTGAGTATCGCTTTGTTTTTGCCGCATGTATTTTGGCAGGCAGAGCATGGCTATCCTTCTATTAATTATCACCTTTCGGGCCGCAATACGCTGGCTTATAATATTTCGTATACCCTCGACTACCTGGGAACTATACCAGCGGTATTTGCGCCCGCTGCGGGAATAGTAATGTTATACTTTGCGCTCAGGCGAAAGACAGTTA
>DASPNB010000462.1:0-5752 GCA_035626755.1 Flavipsychrobacter sp. | reverse complement strand
TTGTCGGTGGGTAATGTTGTTGCAGCTAATACTCATTGTATGCCTGTAAACGGGGTCCTCACACTCAGCTTCAGCCCGAAATATACATATGGCACCTCCAGTATTACACCATCATCTCAAAGCGGAAATAGCGTATCGTGGAACCTTAGCGCTCTGTCTGGCATTACTAATCCGGCGGAAATTGTGACATTCATCCTTTACGCCAATGGTAACTACCTCACCATTGGCGATACGGTGCATACCAATATTAGCATTACGCCAACTTTGGGAGACGTCAATATCGCCAATAACATGATTGTTAGCGAGGACACTGTTACGGGCCCGTACGATCCAAATGCAATTTACGTGGAGCCCGGCACCTGTGTTACACCCGGTACCCGGCTTAAGTATACCGTTACTTTCGAGAACCTGGGTAACGCGCCTGCGCAAAACATCCATGTTATGGATACACTAAGTGCTGGTCTTGATTTTAACAACGTAAAGATCATCGGTGCTTCGCACACCATGCTTGTTTCTAAGCTTACCAATGGTGGCTATAACGTACTTAAATTTGAATTTCCCGGTATCAATCTTCCCGGCAGCACCAGTCCCGACAGACATGGCTTTGTTATGTACACAGCCGAAATGACAGATAATTTCCCCATCGGTTCATCTGTTACCAACAAAGCCGGTATCTATTTCGACTATATGCCTGCGGTGCTCACCAATGTAGCAGCTACAGAAGCTTGCTGGCCGGCCGATGTGAAGTCTGCCACTGCTGCAACCGGCGTCCTGGATGTCTATCCTAATCCTGCTTCCGATAAATTGTTCCTCAATACAAGCGGCCAGTTCACCTATTATTCTATAGCCAACAGTGTAGGGCAAGTGTTGTTGCGCAATCCTCTGCAGTCTAAAGAGGAGAGGATCAGTATCAAAGACCTCCCCGCAGGCATTTATTCCATAAAACTGGAAGGTTCTGCCGGAACAGAAGTAAGAAGCTTTGTAAAAATGTAAAGGCGTTATGCCCACTTCATATAAGTTTTAGGGGACAGATCATCGCATCTGTCCCCCTTTTTTCTTCGTCTTACTCGGTCAGCAAGTCCTAAAAGCTGGTGGGACCCGGAAGCAACAAAAGTGGATATAGGACATCTGCCGGCCGGGATTTATTACCTGGATATGGCGGGGGAGAAGACAACTGCGGTGCGAAAGTTTGTAAAAATGTAATATTCGACATGATATTTCCGGGTAGGGACAGTGTTTTCACTGTCCTTGACTTTTTTAAGGGCAAAACCCAACATATAGTTAATATGTCCTGTCTTTATATCTTATTCCGGTTAGTTACCAGTAAATCTGAAGTATGAAGTTCGTAAAGCAACTCTTGTTTCTTATCTCCGCATTTATCTCGGGGAATACATACGCTCAATGGGTCCCGATCACTGATACAATCGGAACAAATTACTATGGAAATATGGCTGTTACTGTAACCAATAATGGATCTACAAACTCCATTGGTAACTGTCCTGGAGTATATTGGATTCAATACTCAGGCGAAAATTTTTCGTTCGATTTTTCTGCGCCTGTGGCGGGTATCCGTCTACAAGTTTCAGCATTGGAGGTCAATGAAACTCTGTCGGTTAATATCAATGGTGTTCCTTACGTCATTACGTCAAATAACCTTGAACCGAATCCCATTACTGGGAATTGCTTCCATGGTAATTGTAACATTAACAGCGGGCAACTTGTACATAATTCTGCCTTTCAACACTGTGGAGGCATATTAACCTTTTATGGTTCAATTACGAATTTCAAAGTAATTCAGACTGCAGGCTACAATGGTACAACCTTTGATGTCTCATTTTTGGGTGGTGGACAGGGGTCATACCTGGACAGTTTTCACACCTATGTTCAAAAAGATTGTGCAGGCCCTGTATTCACTATTACCAGGGGCAGTCACATTCCCGGATCTGAAATTCATTCATACTTTGGAGATGGTACTAGTTCAGTTACTACACTGCAAAGTATGTACGGTGGCTCCTATGCCGCTATTAGTCATACCTATAGTGCAGCAGGAGTTTATGGGGTAAAACATGTTTTGTTTGATGGGCTTAGTCCTGTTGACTCTTTTCTAGTGGGTTTTGATCACATTTTTTGCAGCACAATGCCTGTTTATTTGTACCATGATGCAAACACGGATTGCAGCTTTGACGTGGGGTTAGATAACTATTCATTTCTGCCAGTCACAGTTGAAGTAGATTCTGTCAATATTCCTATCGATACTATTTCCTGTACTAGTGGTTTTACTTATACAGCATATGGTAATGCAGGTGCTATTTATAAATTCAAAATTCTTTCATTGCCGGGCGATGTTGTATCTACCTGTCCTGTTACCGGAGTTATTTTTGACACACTACAGTCTGGCATCAATAGTCCTAAATATATAGGCCTCGGCTGCAGTAATCAAAGCGCTTTTGATCTGAGTATTTCGGCTGATTTAATGACTGCAGCCAATCGATTAGATGCAGATATAGTTATAGCCAATACATATTGTGTGCCACAGAATGCGGTTTTGACCATGACTTATAGTCCTAAGTATACTTATGACCATTCGTCTAAGCAGCCTTTTGCTCAAACTGCAAATACAGTGTCTTGGAACCTAGACGGACTGGAAGCTTTCATGTTGCAACCTACTTATTTGCATGTACGACTTAATTACAATGGACAAATCCTGACCCCCGGGGATACTGTACAGACAGTGTTTACTTTGACTCCAACGATCGGTGATGTCAACATTGTAAACAATATTGTTATCAGGCATGATACGGTAACCGGACCATATGATCCGAATGCTGTCTACGTGTCGCCAGATGGTTGTGTTGAACCGGGTAAAGCATTGCAATACTCTATTACGTTTGAGAATATGGGCAATGCGCCTGCCCAGGATATCTATATATTGGATACATTAAGTTCAGGTTTAGATATGAATAGCTTTAAGCTGATCGGTGCCTCACACCTGATGCATGTTGAAAAGATGGCCAACAATGGGTTTAATGTTTTGAAGTTTGAATTTAAAGGCATAAACCTGCCCGATAGTTCCAGCCCGGACCGCCACGGAATGGTAAGGTATACTATAGATATGGATGCGAATTCAACGATAGGCAGCATAATAACCAATAAAGCCGGAATCTTTTTTGATTACATGCCGCCGGTTCTAACGAATGTTGCTATGACAGAAGCTTGTTTAACCCTGAACATAAGTAACATTGATCCGTCTGGCACAAACATCTTCATTTACCCCAATCCCGCTACCGACGAACTCACCATCAAAACAGAAGAACAGTATCATTCATACAGTATATCCAATAGCCTCGGTCAGCGAATGCAATATGCTGTATTGTCTTCAAAAGAAACCAGGGTAAATATCAAATCATTGCCGCCCGGTTTATACTATCTGAACCTGGAAGGAGAAGGAGGTACTGAGGTAAGGAAATTTGTAAAGATGTGACCATGATATTCTCCTGGAAAATCCCTCTTGAGAGAGTGGCTATGCAGGACTTGGCTCCTTATCTAACAATAGTTTGCTTTGCGTCTTCTTTGCTCTTCCTTTGCGACTTTTGCGGTTAAATTTTAACGGTAAAGAACGTTGAGAAGGCTAAGTTTTCGCAATGAACCAAACCGTTCTTCCGATTGGAAACTTTTCCACAAAGCTGCATCATTTTTCATCTCTCTTCCGGATACTATCGTAACTTTATAAAACTCCCCTCTGGGCAGGGAGGGACGTCGAGCCTCTTGTATCAGGTGTTGAGCATCAGCCTCAAGCATCGAGTATCGAGCATCAAGTATCGAGCACCAACCATCAAGCATCAAGCCCCGAAAAAGGAACTAAAAAGGAAATAAAAGCGAAACAAAAAGGAAATGACTGTAACTCCGCTGTAAACAAAAAGGAACTGTCTGTAACTAAAAAGGAAACAAAAAGGAACATCAGGAAATATAGAACCCGCACCAATACTGCATTCCTTCAAAAAAACACCTCCCAAAATGTAAACAAAACCCGGAAAATGAAACCTTGGAACCCGCTCTACACACACTATTCAGCCGTCCCGGACCGTTTAATAAGCCTAACTTTGCTATATTTAGCTGGAAAGCAATAGATTAAAACACGGGATTTGCAGCGATTTTGGTTCAGCGCATTTTGGTATTACATTTTACTCCTATTTCCTCTCTCCGCGCTCGCGCAGAACGAGGGCTATAATGCCTTTTCCAATATTCGCACTAAGAAAATCGCAGTAACCGATACACTTTTGGTGGATTCTCTGTCTCTTTTAGGCGGTTCTGTCCATATTGAGGGAATAAATGAGGCAGATTATATAGTGTTGCCCCAGCAATCTAAAATTTATTGGAAGAATAAGCCCACTACTGATTCGGTTACAGTCACATATCGCCGCATGTCTATGGCTTTCAACCGGTACTACCAGCACAAGAGCCCCCGTATGGTCGACTCTGATTATGTCTTTCTCGTCTACCGCCCCGATGATGGCCGCAGCGGCAGCTTCGTGGATTTTAACCAGATGGACTACAACGGCAGCTATGGCCGCTCTATTTCCCTGGGTAACAACCAGGACGTGGTCCTCAACTCCCAGTTCAACCTCCAGGTCAACGGTTTCCTGCTGGACAGTATCCGCCTGCAGGCTGCTATCACCGACAATACTGTTCCCTTTCAGCCGGAGGGCAACACCCAGCGCCTGCAGGAGTTTGACCAGATATATATCAATCTTTCCAAGGGTTTCCACAACCTCACATTAGGTGACTATAACCTGGAAGATCCGCCGTCTTACTTCCTCAACTATTTCAAGCGGGTGCAGGGTATCTACTACCAGGACCAGATAAGGATCAGCAGGAATACTACCAACAAGATCGGCCTCAGTGGCTCGGTGGCCAAGGGGCAATTTGCCCGTAACATTTTTGACGGGCAGGAAGGCAACCAGGGGCCTTATAAGCTTACAGGCAACAATGGTGAGCAGTTCTTCATTGTCCTTGCCAATACAGAGCGTGTTTACATCAACAATATACCTATGGAGCGCGGTGAAAATGCTGACTACATCATCAACTACAACACCGGTGAGATCCGCTTTATGCCGCGGCGTATGATCAGTAAAGACAGCCGTATACAGGTAGAGTTTGAATACCAGGACCGCAACTATCTCAATTCGCTTATCTATGGCTATGACGAGCTGCAGATAGGTAAAAAACTGAATGTCCGTTTCAATGTTTATGCCAACCAGGATGCGAAGAATCAATCCTACCTGCAGAGCCTGGATGGCAACCAGAAGCGTTTTCTCGCTACTATCGGCGACTCTATACAGAATGCACTTTATCCCGTTATTGTTACTGATACATTCGCTGCTAATAAGATATTGTACAAGATGGTAGATACTACGGTGGACGGCTTTCTATACGATTCAGTATTCGTTTATTCTATCAGTCCCGACAGTGCTATTTATAATCTTTCATTCTCCTTCGTTGGTACTAACAGGGGAGACTATGAAATATCTTCTACCAACGCCAACGGCCGTGTTTACGATTGGCGCCCGCGGATCAACGGTGTGCCGCAAGGTTCTTATGCCCCTGTACAATTGCTGATCACACCTAAGAAACAGCAGGTGTATACGCTCACTACCACCTACAATATCGATTCGCTTAAGACGATGAGCGTGGAACTGGTGGCCAGCAACGCCGATCCTAACCTGTTTTCTCCAATTAATAATAACACCCACTG
>DASPNB010000461.1:0-3017 GCA_035626755.1 Flavipsychrobacter sp. | reverse complement strand
AGCAAGACCAGCTGCCCGTTCATAAACTCCGGCTTCAAGACAAAGGCACCTGTTACTGCAACTACGATGGTCAGGTCATCGGCAATGGAGTCAAGCTTCGATCCCGCTGCGCTTGCCACCTTATATTTCCTCGCCAGGTAGCCATCGATAGTATCAGTGAAAAAGCTAAAAGCAAGGAACCATTTAAAAAGCTCGTTCTCTGTAAAAATGAAGACTAACAGGAGCGGTGCGGCCAATGCCCTGTAAAGGGTAATGGCATTTACCAGGTAGTAGCTCCGTTTGTGTTTCATAAAAAATGATCTGAGGTTCTGACAAATTAAGTCTATTAATTAGAAGTTTATTTCAAAAATATTGCCATAACTTTAATATGGATGTCGTGATAATATGAATTTGTGAAAACACTTAATCATAATCAAAAAACATTTGGCTTATGAAAAATAAGATTACAAAGCAACAGCTTCAAATGAATATGGCAACCTTCCCACCCGGAACATACTTCCTGGATAAGAACCCTTTCAGGAAGTGCTAATGCCAAACTTAATAAGTTGTAATAGGAAAGTGTCGTCCCGGCAGTTGCCGGGATAGCACTTTTATGCTGAATTTAAGTTGATTTTTAAAACCAGATTTTCATGAAAAAACGATTTACTGTTTCAATTGCATTTTGTGTTATTTTCCTTTTTACTGTCCACACTACCCATGCTCAGAACTTTGCCTGGGCCGCCCAGAATGGTACTCCGAACAATTTTGACGATGCTAAGGCGATAGGCGTTGACGGAATGGGTAATGTATACGTTGTCGGTGCCTTCCAGGATAGTGTAGATCTCGACCCCGGCCTTCCTGACGTCAAGGTCTATGGATCAGGACTTTCTGATATTTATGTGCAGAAGCTCGACCCATCTGGAAATTTTGTTTGGGCCTTCAGTATTGGTAGTTCCACGCTCGATCAGCCTCATGATATACATGTTGAGCCCTCAGGGGACTTTTACATTTGCGGGCAGATGTCCGGAACTGTAGATTTCGACCCCGGCGTAGGTACTGTATTGCTCACCAGCGCAGGTTCCAATGATATTTTCTTTGCTAAGTACAGCACATCAGGAACATTATTATTCGCGAAAAACATGGGGGGAACCGACTCAGATATCGGCCGAAGCATTACTGCAGATGGGTCGGGTAACATCTACCTTGGTGGCCAGTTTGAAACGACTGCTGATTTTGATCCCGGGATGACGACCGCTAATCTGACGGCTGTTGGTTTCACCGATCTCTTTTTGGCTAAATATGACGCCTCGGGGAATTATCTGTGGGCATTTAGTGTTGGAGGAGGCTCCTTTGACGGCATGCAGTCGATAGCGATAAGCAACTCGGGCGATATCCTTGCTACGGGGTATTATGATGATAGTGGTGTAGATTTTGATCCCGGGGCTGGTAGCCTTGCGCTCACGTCCACTGGTCTTTCGGACATATTTGCCGCATCGTACACCCCTGCCGGCGCGCTCAACTGGGCCAAAAGCATCGGCAGCATTAATGATGACATGGGCATAAGCCTTGTTACCGATGCGAGTAATAATGTCTTTGTTACAGGCTACTTCCAGGGTGTGGCAACTGATTTTGATCCAGGCGCCGGTACTTATCCTATTACGGCTGCAGGCTATGATATCTTTATCTTAAAATTGGACGCAAGCGGCAACTTCAGCTGGGCGAAGCAGATAGGCGGTCCTATGAACGAGGCTGCTTATAACATGGCCACTAACGCATCCGGCAACCTGTATATTACCGGCTATTTTAATGGTATCCCCGATTTCGATCCTGATGCAGGAGTTGCTAACCTGATAGCCGCAGGAGGCATGGATATTTTTATCGCTTCCTATAACAGCTCCGGCGCACTGAACTGGGTGCGGGGAATAGGTTCGAGCACTACCGATGCCGGGCAGGGCATATGCGCTGATGCAATGGGTAATGTATATACCTGCGGTACATTTACCAGCACGGCCGATGTTAATACCGATGTAGTTGGCTCCCTATACTTTACCTCTTTGGGGGCGAAGGACGGCTTTGTGCATAAGATTTTTGGCCCAACTACTGAAGCAAAATCAATTTATCCGGCCCATATCGTCATATTCCCTAGCCCAGCAAATGAGGTTGTAAATGTGAGGCTCGACAAGGAGTATGCTTCCGTTGATGTGATATTGGCAGATATAACGGGGCGCACCGTCGGAAAAAGAACAGAACAGAATAGCAGCTTTGTCCAACTTGACGTTGCTCAACTTCCATCCGGCACCTACATCCTCGAGGTACGAACTGATGCAGGAACTACAATTACGAAACTGAATAAACTATAGCAAAAAAAAGTGCCGTCCCGACAGTCGCCAGGACGGCACTTTTCTTAATAAATTTTATTCCAGCTCATATTCCAATCGCACCGTAATGCTGGCTGTTTTATTCTTGCTGGTAGTGTTAAAGGTGCCGCCATATGAATAATCCTCATTGCTATATTGCCCCGTTATCTGGAACACACCCATTGATGCCTTGCGCAGTTTTCCTAAGCTGCTGTGTGCATTCTTGGCTGTAGTTTCAGCACGTTCATGAGCGTCTGCAGAAGCTTTTGCCAGCAGGCTTATTTTAAGATCGGAGAGCTTGGTGTAATAATAGAGCGGTTGCTGCGAACTAAGCTCAATACCCGACTGTATCAGCTCCGTTATCTCTCTCGATATTTTCTCTACATTTTCTATACTCTTTGATTCTATTTTCACTGTTTGCCTTAGCTGGTAACCGGCAAATGCATTGCCCGTTTGCCGGCCGTTCTCATCATAAGTAGTATTGAACAGCTTGTCGATCACAACAGATGAAAAGATCACTTCTTTGTCAGAAATTCCTCTGCTTGTCAGGTAGGACCTCACTTGCTGTTCGTCATTTTTTAATGAGGCATATGCCTCCTTCATGTCCATAGAAGCGCGGGTAAAAGCACCCGACCAGACTATAAGGTCAGCGCTGAAGTTATGCTCGGCGCTCCCAACAAC
>DASPNB010000460.1:0-4926 GCA_035626755.1 Flavipsychrobacter sp. | reverse complement strand
AATGTGGATTTTACAGAACGGCAATTTGTGGATGTACAACAGATATTCTTCAAGCTGGAAGCCCGTACGCTCAGTGCTGCTTACGATTTCTACTGCAAAAAGCAATTGGATAACGCACACTGTGCTGAAGCTGATATTATGGCAACCATTGAAGTATTGGAAGCACAACTGGACCGTTATGAGGGGGCGCTGGTGAATGACGTGAAAGCGCTTCATACATTTACTAACGGCGATGAAGAATGCGTGGACTACGCACGCCGTATGGTGATGAAGGATGGACACCCGGTGTTTAACTTTGGCAAATACAAAGGAAGGAAGGTAGAAGAAATATTTACAGAACAGCCCCAGTACTACGACTGGATGATGAACGCAGATTTCCCCTTACATACCAAGCAGAAGATTACAGAGATACTTACCCGTATGAAGCTGCAGAAAGCCGGATTAAAATCTTAGCTATTTGTTAAGAACGGATAAGCAAGAATTATGTATTTTCAATCTTTAATTTTGCCCGATTGGACAAACTCGTAATTATACCTACTTACAACGAAAAAGAGAATATAGAACGCATCATTCTCAAGGTGCTCTCTTTAGCCGGGGGTTATCATGTATTAATAGTGGATGATGGGTCGCCGGACGGCACTGCCAGCATAGTACGGAAATTAATGAACACCTATCCCCAGCAGGTGCATATGATAGAACGCACAGGCAAACTGGGCCTTGGGACCGCATACATCGCGGGCTTTAAATGGGCATTGCGCCGTGACTATGAATATATCTTCGAAATGGATGCTGATTTCTCTCACAATCCCGACGACCTGCTGCGGTTGCACCAGGCCTGTGTAGCAGGAGCTGATGTTTCCATCGGTTCGCGATATGTGCGGGGAGGGAAGCTGGTGAATTGGCCATGGGACAGGAAATTTATTTCGCGCGGCGGTGCGTTTTATACCAAACTGATCACCTGGATGCCGGTGGATGACCCTACAGCGGGTTTTGTATGCTACCGCAGAGACGTGCTAAAAACTATACCGTTATCAGAAGTACAATTCATCGGCTATGCCTTCCAGATAGAGATGAAATACCGGGCATGGAAGGCCGGGTTCAAACTGAAAGAAGTGCCTATTACATTTGAGGACAGGAAAGAAGGCACATCAAAAATGACCTCGGGCATCATACACGAAGCCATGTTTGGCGTATGGAAGATGCGTGGTTTTAGTCAACCTAAGAAACATTAGGCAAATCCTGCCAAAGTTGAATAATAGTTTTCTGTTCTCTTATTATTGATTTTGTGGCCGGGCCCTCTGAAAACAAGAGGTCGAGTATGCTAAGATTAGGATAAAAGCCATTCCGTTCCGCAAACAGTTGGTAATACAGTGCATCCGTCGCAGGTAATGCTACTTTTTCCAGGCCGGGTTTGAAAGTCCTGCGAATATCCAGGTTATGCGGCACGTGCCCTCTGTGTTCCGCAGTATGTTCAATCGTCAACTCAATCCCGGCATGCTCCATAGTCCACCTGACCGTAGCCTCGTTGAATACCGCGAGCCTGTCAAATTTTCTAAGAAACAACTGTTGCAAGGTAGGCGCGTAATGCTCAAAATAAGGTGCGCGTCCATACACTGAAAAAATAGTACGCCAGTGTTGCACCTGCCAGCGTTCTTTATTATCTACCAGTATATCCTGCATAGGAGTACGCTGGTTGCGACCCTGCAATAACGGTACGGTAAGCTGTATCAGGCCATTCGACCCCGTGATATAATACCGGTTGCGATAAGACATTTTAACAAAATTTTCCGCTGTGTCAAATACAACCTCATCCGCCTCTGAAGCCAGCAACCACCAATAGATATTAGGGAAAGGTGTCAAAGGACTCACCAACTGCATCATCCTGCAAATAAAGCTATTTCAGTAATTTGCGGAAAATATAAAAATGAGTCGTTGGATCGGGCTGTGTTTTTTTCTATTAACAGGACAGGTGGCATATGGCATCAATGCCCTGCCGGCATATACTGTCTTTTACCTGCCTTCCCAAGGCAACGAGCAGCCTCAGCCTTATATAGAGTTGTACTGGCAGATAGATCCCGCAACCGTACGCTTTGCCCAAAACGAAAATGGCATATGGCTCGGAAAAATAACTACTACCATTGATATTGTTCACGATACAGGCATTGTTGCGTCTGAAAAATACTACCTGCAAACCACACCAGCTGCCTCGCTCAGGGCAGCCCGGTTACAGAATATCATGGACATGCACCGTTATGTGATAGCGCCTGGTAAAGTAAACGTTGTGCTCACATTATCGCAGGAGGATGGAGAACAAGTTTTTCGTCACACTGATTCTATAAAGATCGACCTGCCTCAACAAGCGCCGTTCTACAGTAGCCTGCAACTGCTTGACACTACTTATAAGACTGCTCTTCAGGAAAACATATATTATAAAAACGGTAACCTCCAGGTGCCGTCCTGCATTAATTTCCTGGATGACCGCAGGACTATAATGCACTATTATACCGAACTGCACGGAACGGATAAAATACCGGCTGAACAACTCCCACTTAAGCAATATGTCTTTATATCAAAAAAAGAATATGACCATCCCGTATTCGAACTGATACAAACAGACACATTGAAACCTGGACAAATCTTGCCGATGCTTGGCAGGTTTAAAATTGATGTGCTGCCATCAGGAAATTACCATCTCAATATTGTATTGAAGAACAATAAAGGCATCGAACTCGCGAAGAATACGCTGTTCTTCCAGAGAAGCAATGCCAATCCTGTTACACGGAACGATACAACCGGCGACGACACTTCCTTATTTGAAAAAGTCAGTTTACTGGATCTAAGTACGACCTTTGCCGGAGCATACAGTGCTGCTCAGCTAAAAGCGATCATGAAAATGCTGAAACCTATAGCAGACCAGAATGAATTGCTGAACATTGAGAGCTTCGCCAAACGGCCCGATGAAACATACATGCGGTATTTCGTTTATAACTTTTGGAAAGCCCGCTTGCCTGACGACCCCGAAAAAGGATGGAAAGACTTTACAAAAAAGGTAAAAGAGGTCAATAAATTGTTTGGCAGCAGCCGCAACCCGGGTTACGAGACCGAAAGGGGATTCTATTATCTTAAATATGGTCCGCCCGACCAACGATATGTGGTGACTGCAGAGGAAGCAGCCTGGCCGTACGAAATATGGCAATACAATGCACCGGGCAAACAAAGTTCGCAGGGTGTATTCCTGTTTTATAATCCCGGCTTTATGGTTGGAGACTACAAACTGCTACATTCCACGGTACAGGGCGAAATGCGTAACAATAACTGGAGGGCAGAACTGTATAAGAGCGGTGGGTCGTCCAACAATCTCAATTCAAGGGCAGAACAAATATTGCGAAACCAATAAGGAAAACAATGAAACTACATTTTTACAAATACCAGGGCGCGGGCAACGATTTTATCATTGCCGATAACCGCGACAGACAGATACAACTGAACCGGCAGCAGGTTGCCTTTTTATGCGACAGGCATTTTGGCATCGGCGCAGATGGCTTAATGCTGCTGGAGCCTGCCGGCGGCTACGACTTCAGAATGGTATATTATAACAGCGATGGGAATGAAAGCACGATGTGTGGTAACGGGGGAAGGTGTATTACGGCTTTTGCAAAGAAATTGTGTATCATTCAAAATGACGCCAGGTTCGTGGCTATAGATGGACCGCATCATGCCACAATCGATAACCAGGGGAATGTACACCTGGGCATGCAGGATGTGCATCATATCGCCTTCCAGGATGGATTTACCGTTCTGAACACCGGCTCGCCGCACTATGTTGCCCGGGTAGATAACGTGGATGAAACAGACGTACTGCACAGAGGCCGGGAGATCAGGAATATGGAAGTATACCAGCCAAAGGGCATTAATGTCAATTTTGTACAGGACACCGGTGAGGCTATCAAAGTGCGCACATATGAACGTGGAGTGGAAAATGAGACCCTGAGTTGTGGCACAGGTGTTACAGCCTGTGCCATTGCAACCGTACAACAAGCTACAGGCAATTTCGACAGGCCGGTGCTCACACCAGGTGGCAAGCTGCGGGTAACCTTCAAAAAACTAACGCCTGAAAGCGCTACAGAAGTTGTATTGATAGGTCCTGCAGAACTGGTATATGATGGCTATATCGATATCAGCTAGTTACAGTATTGATCTATTATCCCGCGCAGCCTGTATTTTCACACTGATCAGCTGCATCATAATAGCAGCTCTTTTTTTGGCCTCTTCAGCTCTCGTTCCGGCAAAAAGGCTGTTAACTGTTGTATTCCAAAGCTGTAGCCAGCGGTCATAGTGTTCTTCGGCCAGAGCTATTTTTCGGTCTACCTCTATATGTTTTCGTACGGGGTTGCCTGCATAACCGGTTTTGCCCAGAAGTACCATTTCCCAAAACCTGTACATAACCGGCATATGGTGCGACCAGTTTTCACCAATGATACTATCGAATATGTGGCCAATTATGGCGTCCTTTCTTACTTTTCCGTAAAACGTATCTACAAGCAATTGTACGTCTTTTTCATCTGCAACATCATTCTTAACCGCTTCCATCCCTGCAAATTTACATCACAAAAAAAATGGCAAATACATGAAACTAATTATTTATAAGAGATGCCCTTCAAGGCCGCTCGTCGAATGAAAGTGCATTTTCGTTGAACGAAAACGCACTTTCGTACAATATGACAAAAGAATTGGCACAATTTGTGTTCCTTTGCAAAAGGTTGATAACCAAAGGTTATTAATTATGTTTGTCAGCCCTTATGCGCCCTTATTGTAATTGTACCCATTTATTGTGAACAGTCTTTTTTCAAAAAGAATTGTTTTTTGCTGAAATATCCAGTGAGCCAAAAGGGCGCCTGATTTTTCAGCATTTTTTTTATATATCAT
>DASPNB010000459.1:0-2519 GCA_035626755.1 Flavipsychrobacter sp. | reverse complement strand
TGGGAGGCAGACAGTTCGGGATCTTTATTTTGGGGTGGTTGCGATTGTTTGCGTTCGCCAGAAGGGCAAGAACGCGTGATTAGGTTGCTTCGTCGCGGCTTGCTGAATAACAATATTCGGCTTTCATCTATCCCGCTCCTCGCAATGACAGCTGTGTTGTTTGTCGGACAGTAGTTCGGGATCTTTATTTTATGACGATGTTGAGGCGGCCAAGTTTGGGAGACTCATAGCCGTTTTTATTTCGTGGATAGCTGACCTCGGACCTAAAGGTTTGAAATTGCTGTCTGGGTATATCGCCTAGATAGATGATTGGTTCCAAAGAATCATTTGAACTCATATCAACACCAACCAGAATGAACGAGGAATCGCTGGTCCATGAAACTTCGTCGATCCTCATGGAGTATCCCAAAAACAATATTCGTTTTCCATCACCGTTTTTACCGAATAATGTTATTGCTTGCTCTGCCTCGCTTCCATTATAGATGATCGAGTCGCCTTCCCGGTAAAGACCAAGCTCATAGCTGTAAATGTCTATAAACATCGAACTGTCGCGAGAATAGGTCAATGCAGGCTTATAGATCGAAAGAAATTCGTCAAGTCCGAATGGTGATCTATAGAGAAGTTTTTCAAAAGGTACGATCTGCTCCTTCCGAAACGTCGAGGTGCTCAAGCCGTGAAAAGTAACAAGCCATTTTGAAAGAAACGTATCCGTGGTAAGGGCCTGCAGCGGGTGTCCGGTCTGTTCCCTGTGCCTACAACCGAACAATGTCAGTATGAATGTCAAGGGCATGATGACCTTACCGCATATAGGCAGTTTCGATAACATAAATGTAAATTTGCTAAAACACTGTAATAAGTCCAATTTTGCAGGCAAATAACCTTTTGAGTAAACCAGTGAACATATTAGCTATCGAATCGTCTTGTGATGAGACGAGTGCGGCGGTGGTGCGTGATGGGGTGGTGCTGAGCAATCTTATAGCCACGCAGAAGGTGCATGAGCGCTTTGGCGGGGTGGTGCCGGAACTGGCTTCGAGGGCGCATATGCAGAACATTGTACCCGTGGTGGATGTGGCGCTGAAGGAAGCCGGAGTTGATAAAAAGGATATACAGGCGGTTGCTTTTACACAGGCCCCGGGATTGATAGGTTCGTTGCTGGTGGGCAGCTGCTTTGCCAAGAGCTACGCGCAGGCCCTGGGCGTTCCACTGATAGCCGTACATCATATGCAGGCGCATGTGCTGGCTCATTTTATAGAAAACCCCAAGCCGTCTTTTCCTTTTTTGTGTTTAACAGTATCAGGGGGACACTCGCAGGTGGTACTGTGCCGCAGCCACCTGGATATGGAAGTGCTGGGTGAGACAATAGACGATGCTGCGGGAGAGGCTTTTGATAAAGTTGCCAAGATGCTGGGCCTCCCATACCCGGGTGGGCCGCTGGTAGATAAATATGCCCAGGAGGGAAACCCGCAACGGTTTAAATTCCCAATGAGTGATATGAAGGACTATGATTTCAGCTTCAGCGGTATCAAGACTTCTGTGCTTTATTTTTTACAGAAAGAGAGAAAGCTTGATCCTGATTTTGCAGAAAAGAACAGGAAGGATATTTGCGCATCGGTTCAATATACTATAGTGCGGATGCTGATGAACAAACTGAGGAAGGCAGCCAAAGAACTTGGGATAAAAGATATAGGCATAGCGGGCGGCGTATCGGCCAACAGCGGGCTGAGGATGGCACTACAGGAAACAGGTAAGGAACTTGGCTGGAATGTATACATCCCGAAATTTGAATACTGCACGGACAATGCAGCTATGATAGGTATTACGGCCTATTATAAATATCTTGCCGGTGAGTTCACCGATATGAGCGTCACCCCTACGGCAAGAGCCAGCTGGTAAATGAGCAACCAATTTTTTCAATTCAAACAATTTAGAATAGAGCAGGGCCGCTGCGCGATGAAAGTGTCTACCGATGCCTGCATACAAGGCGCATGGACGCCTATTGCAGAAGACGTGAGGCATGTGCTGGATATTGGTACGGGCACGGGTCTTCTATCGCTTATGCTGGCGCAACGCAAGGCAAATGTGCTGATAGATGCGATAGAGATGGATAAGTCCGCAGCCGGGCAGGCAGAACAGAATGTAAAGGCATCCTCCTGGGCAGAAAGGATAAACGTACTATGTGGAGATGCGCGGAATTTTACTTTCGGTCAGCAATATGATATGGTGATCTGTAACCCTCCTTTCTTTAATAACAGTTTATTGGGCGATGATGCTGAACGGAATGCAGCCAGACATACGTTATCACTTTCTTATAACGACTTGCTGCGGGTGATGGAGCAAGTGTTAACGGAAACTGGTTATGCATCGGTAATTCTTCCCTCTACCGAGTATAAAGCCTGGGCACAACTACTAAAACAAAACCGCTGGCATATGCACAGGCGGCTATTTGTGATGCCTAAGGCAGAAACTGATCCTAACAGGGTAGTGAGTGTATTCGGTAAGAGTATGCCCGAAACACTGGT
>DASPNB010000458.1:0-2747 GCA_035626755.1 Flavipsychrobacter sp. | reverse complement strand
CTGCCGTATAGAGGACATGGAAGAACTAGTTATTGCATCTAATAATCCCGGGAAGATCCGGGAGATAAGGTCTATGCTTACTGATGTATCATTGCTGTCGCTGATGGACATCGGTTTTATGGACGACATACTGGAGCCCTTTAACACCTTTGAGGAGAATGCCGCGGCAAAGGCAAGAATTGTATACCGATTTTGCCATAAGAATGTTTTTTCTGATGACAGCGGGCTTTGCGTGAATGCACTGGGCGGAGCACCGGGCGTAGACAGCGCCCACTACTCAGGAGAGCGTGATGACGAGAAGAACCTGCAGAAAGTACTGGCTAAGCTGCAAGGCAAAGAGGATCGATCGGCCTACTACAAGGCGGTGATATACCTGGCATGGGAGGGAGAGAGCCATATATTTGAAGGCGTTTGCAAAGGCAGGATAATAGAAGAAAAACGAGGAGATAAAGGTTTTGGTTATGATCCTATCTTTGTGCCGGAAGGCTATGAGCAGACGTTTGGAGAGCTGCCCCAGGATGTGAAAAACCAGATAAGCCACAGGGGTATTGCAATAAAAAAGATGACGACCTTCCTGAACGAGCGAATGAACAAAAAATGAAATTCTCGATAGGAGATAAGGTAATACTAAAACAGACCGGCGAAGAAGGACACGTAACAGCCTATATAAGCAAGGACATGGTGGAGGTGGAAGTGAACGGCACGACCTTTCCCGCATATATAGAAGATATAGACCATCCTTACCTGAAATGGTTTACTGAGAAAAAGAAAGTCAGCAAATCAAATACACTTCCCGAGCAGCTACCCGTGGAGAAGCAAAACCAGCGCCAGCAAAGGCTTGCCAAGGGTTTCTGTATTTCATTCCTGCCGGTGTATAAGCACAGCGGCATGGAAGACATAGTAGATGTGATAAAAGTACACCTGCTGAATGAGCTACCGGTGGCTGTGAAGTTTTCTTATGACCTAAGACTGAATCACAACAGCCTGTTCAGGCATGAAGGAACCATACATGCCTTTGGCAATGTGTACCTGCATAGCATCAACTGGGAGGATATGACCGCGCAGCCAAGATTCCACTGGCAGCTGACAGATACCACTAATGCCCAGATGCAAATAGCTGAAGGCGTACTGCGAATAAAGCCGGCCAAGCTTTTTGAACAGATCAACGAACTGATGCTTAACAACCAGCCGACTTTTAGCTATGCCCTGATAGACGACTTTGCACCTAAGGTAACAGAGAAGCCCAAAGAGAAATTTATGCCAACGCCGAAGCAGGAAATAGTAAATGTTCCGCAGGGGCCGAAGACTGAGCCGCCGAAGTATGAACTGGACCTGCACATAGAGAACCTCACCGATAACACCCATGGCATGGACAATGCGGACATGCTGCAACTACAACTAAGCACCTTTGAACGCTACCTGCACCTGGCCATCCTTCACCGGCAGGAGCGCATGATAGTGATACACGGGCTGGGGAAGGGAGTGCTGCGTGATGCCATACACGAGATACTGGCGAATACGCCTGAAGTAGAGCACTATGTGAACGAGTACATAGGTAAGTACGGTTTCGGGGCAACGGAGATATTTTTCCGGAGATAGGGTTTTTACTACCATTGCGACCAAGGAGCCCAGGCTGAAACCCGCTACAGTAAAGGAAGGATACCCATTTTACTACTATTTTGGCTACCACAAAAGTGAATTTTGCTACCACTATGCTCCCATTTTAGGTGAATAATACTACCATTTACTACTATTTTAGGTTAATTATAGTACCATGATTTTTTCGCTGTTCAGCAGGGTGGTAATAGATACTGTTGGGTGAGCGGTTCAGTCGCTATGTTTCCCTCCCCTGACTTAGCCGACAAGCGGCAAAGTCTGTCCCCTCCCTGCCAGGAGGGGCGTTTATTCAAAGAACTTAAGTAAAGTTACGACGAGAATGGGCGCGGGCAATCAAGAAGGTGTCGCCATGTGGGAAACTTTTTTGTGCTAGTGCTGAATGAAAATTTTTGATGTGCAGGATTGATCGCTTTTTGATTTGAAATGGAGAAAATAGACTCCGTTTGGAATGTTCCGGGTATCAATTTGTGTTTTTTCGTTGAATTGAAGGCGGATTTGTTCTTTACCGAGAACGTCTACGAGGAATAGTTCCCGGGTGATTGGTTGGGGAGAGGTTATGGATAGAAAGTCAGAGGCGGGATTGGGGTAGATGGTAATATCTTCTTTTGAGCCAAGCTTCCCTACATTCAGGTTGTATAATGTACCGCAGGTAATATTACCTCGCCGATAGTATACCAGCTCTTTTTCGTAGACTTTTGGCTCGCCATCAACCAAATAATAATCGATCCGGCCTAGCCCCCATTTATATGTGTTCTGAAAAGGCACATAGAAAAACCCAGAAAAGTACATATTGCCCGATATCATGTAAGATTTAAGGGAGTAGAAGGGTGTGGTGACACAATTGTCCTGGTTTGCCGGGTCGTAATAGATACCGTAATTCTGAAGGTACTCTTCAGGCATTCGTGTATTGAAGAAGCTATTATCAGTAAAGTTATAAGTATGGGTGCTGTAAGTAGCTGAGTGGTGGTATGGCCATGTCGTTGCGGGCTTGTCTGTCTTTCTGAGGATAGTATAGTCTGTTGAATTACTGTTAACTACTTTGCCTGTAATCTTATCGAGGATGTAATCAGGAGAGGAGTTCTGGTATACGCCATCTTTAGTTATGTACTGCATTTCGTCGCCCACCTCCC